>JAISKG010000107.1 GCA_031261015.1 Dysgonamonadaceae bacterium
TCTCTAAAAATTCTACCTTAAAGTAATATTTTAAAGCTTCGCCGTAATCCTTTAATTCCAAATAACAATGGCCGATTTGCAGTTGAGTGGAAAGATTGTCGGGATTTGCTTTTTCTATTTTTTTGTAATATTCCAAGGCTTTTTCCGGCTGCTTGAGCGCACGGTAGCAATAAGCTAATTTTTTGATAATCCATAGATTATTTGCATCCAACAATTCCGCTTTCAAATAAGTTTCCAATGCGCCGGGCAGATTGTTCCGCATTTGCAGGCAATAGCCTTTCTTTTGGTACAGCACGGTGTTGTTGACGTCGGTTTGCTGAAGGAAATCGAAAATATCAGCGGCTTCTTCAAAATAGTTTTTATTAAAGTAAAACTCTCCGATCAGCTGCATATTTTCTTTATCTCCAACGAATTGACGAATCGAAGGTACTTGATAAAATTCCGGTTTGGCAGCAAAAATATCGTGAAATTCGCTTCGTCGCGGAAATAATTTATAAAAACGGTACAAATCTTGAATGTATTGGCGCGTTTCCGGCCGGATGCGGATCAAATTCGATACGATTTCTGTGCGTTCCAGCTCTTGCGAACCTTCAACTTCTTCCGATAATTGGCTCATCGTCAGATGGCGATACTTTTCGGGCATTTGCATGAGCGTGAAATACAAAGAATACTTATCCGAATTGCACATCATTTTCGATTGGCTCAATATGCCGGAAAAGGCAAGTAACTCTTGGTTTTCCATATAATTAGCTGGGACGGAAAATGGTAGAAACCAATGACTCATTTCGTTGAAGAATGGAAAATTCTTGAGATGCGTAAAAGACGAGTGCATAATATCTGCGCCTTCTAATTGCATTTCCGACAATTCTTGAAATTGGTCTTCCAAACCGGCCTTGTGGATAATGTCTTGCCACTCAGGATTTTTATCAATATAAATGGTGTTTTCTTCTGATTTCAACGCATCGTTGAACTTGGGACCGCATTTGATAAGTTCCGGAATCAATTCGTCCATGATGTGACGGGTAATCTTTTCGGTTTCACGGCTTTGAATGAATTGCAGCACAATGTGGCAAATCGACCGTATAAATTGCGGATCTTCGGACAAATGCTTGATACGCAAATTGATTGCCGGATACAAATGCAAACGTTTGTCGTATTGGCGCAGAAACAATACAATGCCCGTTAATGCCCGCTGCCGGATTTCTTCGTTCTCATTTTCAGCAGCTTCCAACAAAAGCAAAGCTTTATTTTCATCGAAAAGAACAAGTAAATTGAGCGTTAACGCCGTGATAATCAAGCTTGAAAACACTACGGGATTCAATCGATTTTGAATAACGGCCGACCAATGTTTTTGCGTATCGGAATCCCAAAATCCACTCAACCAAACGGCATAAAAAATCTTTTGAATGATCAGTTCTTTCTGCTTTTCAAAATCAATCCGTTCTTTATTTATTTTTTCGTCATCTTCCAACAAGCTGAGTAGATCAAGTTTACTTATGATTTCTTCCAAAGAAGCGATTAAAGTTTCCGGCGCTTCCTGCTTGTTGTAATAATATATCCTTCGCTGTTCGTAAAAATAGGAAGAATCCCAGCGGTGCTTCAACTGCAAAGAAACCGAATCTTTCACCTGATACAGAGAACGTAACAACGTGTCTTCTACTTTCTGCCGATCGGGATCCTGAATCCCTTCCGACAGATAGTTAAGCATTGTCCGGTAAGTGTTTTCCAATTCGTCGATTCGTTCTTGCAACTGCCAATTTTGCAGATTCGGCAGTAGAATCGCAAATAGGTTGAAAACATCCTTTAACCTTTTTTGCTCCAAGTTTTTGGTTATCGCGCCCAAATACTGAGCTATTTCGTTTGTTGTCATAACATTCCAATTTCAAATTTCCATAATGGAAATTCAAAGATTATGCCTTATTCAAAGCAACGACAAAATGGCCGAAAATCCGTCAGGATGCTTTGTTGGCCAACTTTTCCATGATTTTTGCTTCGATTTCTTCCGCTAATTCAGGATTATCACGCAAGCAATCTTTGGCGGCATCGCGACCTTGTCCCAATTTGGTGTCGTTGTAGCTGTACCAGCTTCCACTTTTCTTGATAATATCCAGCTCGCTACCCATATCGACCAGTTCTCCGACTTTGGAGATGCCTTCGCCGAACATAATATCAAATTCGGCTTTGCGAAAAGGAGGAGCCACTTTGTTTTTCACCACTTTCACTTTGGTCTGATTTCCTTTCACTTCTTCTCCGTCTTTGATGGGTGAACCTTTGCGAATATCGAGGCGGACGGAAGCATAAAATTTCAATGCGTTACCGCCGGTCGTTGTTTCAGGATTGCCGAACATGATGCCTATTTTTTCGCGCAATTGATTGATAAATACACAAGTAGTATTTGTTTTATTGATAGCAGCCGTTAATTTTCGTAGAGCTTGCGACATCAAGCGGGCTTGTAATCCCATTTTTGATTCGCCCATTTCGCCTTCCAATTCAGCTTTGGGTGTTAATGCTGCCACAGAGTCGATTACGATAATATCAATAGCAGACGAACGGATCAATTGTTCGGCGATTTCCAAGGCTTGTTCGCCCGAATCAGGTTGCGAAATCCATAAATTTTCGACGTCCACACCGAGTTTTTCGGCATAAAAACGGTCGAAAGCATGCTCTGCATCAATGAATGCGGCGATTCCTCCAGCTTTTTGAGCTTCGGCAATCGCGTGAATTGCTAAAGTCGTTTTACCGGACGATTCGGGACCATAAATCTCGATGACCCGGCCGCGCGGATAACCGCCTACACCTAAAGCCACATTCAAACCCACCGAACCGGTCGGGATTACGGCAACGCTTTCTACGGCGCTGTCGCCCATCTTCATGATCGAGCCTTTTCCATAGCTTTTTTCAATTTTGTCCGTTGCAGCGCGCAAGGCTTTCAGTTTTTCTGCATTCCCTCCGCTTGTTTCATTTTTTTCTGTTTCTTTCATTTTTTCACTTATAAATTTATTTGTTATTAAAGTTTTGATCAAAATCAAACTTCTAAATTTTCATTGAAAATCTCGTGCCAAGGCAAACCTTGCTTATTCATTTGTTCCATAAACGGATCAGGATCAAATTCTTCGACGTTGAAAACGCCCGGTTTTTTCCACAAGCCTTTCATAAACATCATGGCTCCGATCATGGCCGGTACGCCGGTTGTGTAACTCACGCCTTGCGCGCCGGTTTCCTTGTACGCCGCTTCGTGCGAGCAATTGTTGTATATATAATAGGAGAGGGGTTTTCCCGATGGATCCAACCCTTTGATACGGCAGCCGATGCTGGTTTGTCCGGTATAGTTTTCTCCCAGTTCGCCGGGGTCGGGCAAAACGGCTTTGAGAAATTGGATCGGCACAATTTCCACTCCATTATATAAGATCGGATCAATGCGAGCCATTCCAATATTTTGAATCACACGGAGATGCGTTAAATATTCCTGTCCGAAAGTCATCCAGAAGCGAGCGCGTTTCAGCGTAGGAAAATTTTTCACTAATGATTCCAATTCTTCGTGGTAAATCACGTAAGATTCTCTTGGCCCAATGTGAGGATAATGAAGCGATTGGTGAATTTCGTGAGGTTCGGTGGTCACCCAGCGTCCGTTTTCCCAATATTTGCCTTTTTGTGTTACTTCGCGTATGTTGATTTCCGGGTTGAAATTGGTAGCGAATGCTTTACCATGATCTCCGGCATTGCAATCGACAATATCCAAATAGTGCATTTCGCTGAAATGATGTTTGGCGGCATAAGCGGTGAAAACGCCGCTCGCGCCCGGATCGAATCCGCAGCCCAAAATGGCCGTCAATCCTGCTTTTTTGAATTTATCCTGATAAGCCCATTGCCATTTGTATTCAAACTTGGCTTCGTCTTTTGGTTCATAATTTGCTGTATCTAAATAATTTACTCCTGCTTCTAAGCAAGCGTCCATGATCGTTAAATCTTGATAAGGTAGAGCTACGTTAATCACCAATTCCGGTTTATACTCATTGAAAAGTCGCACTAAATCCGGCACTTGATCCGCATCGACCCGTGCCGTTCGGATTTTTTTGTTGCCGTAGCGCGTACCAATCGCTTCCGCAATGGCATCACATTTGGATTGCGTACGGCTGGCGAGTATAATATCTGTGAAAACCTCCGGATTCTGAGCTACTTTATGGGCAACGACCGTTCCAACGCCGCCCGCTCCGATAATTAGTATTTTTGACATGAAAATATATTTTTTGTGTGGACAAATATACAGAGTTTTTTATTACCGCCCAAACTACGAATGCTAAATTTAGGTTAAAGTTAGGTTAGGTTATTGTAATAAGCAGGCAGCCTGTTTTGATCACTTACCCCATAGTTTCTTAAGATGTTCCTCAATTTTACTTTCCTGCGTATTTCTCTGCGCCTTCCAAAACCTCTTTCCCTGTATCTCCTGCGGCAGAAATTCTTGTTGCACAAAATTATTTTCGTAATCGTGGGCGTATTTGTAGCCTTTGCTGTAATTCAAGTCTTTCATCAATTGGGTGGGTGCGTTGCGCAGGTGCAAAGGTACTGAAAGATTACCCGACTGCGATACTTCGCTTAAAGCGCTCTCTATGGCCAAATAAGCCGAATTACTTTTTGGACTTGTTGCCAAGTAAATCGTTGTTTCCGCCAAAATAATACGGCCTTCGGGCCAGCCGATTTTGTGAATCGCATCGAAGCAGGCGTTGGCCAGCAACAAGGCGTTCGGATTGGCCAGACCGATGTCTTCGGACGCTGAAATGACCAAGCGGCGGGCGATAAATTTCGGATCTTCACCGCCGGCCACCATGCGCGCCAGCCAATAAATCGCCCCGTCGGGATCGCTTCCCCGAATGGATTTGATGAAAGCCGAAATAATATCGTAGTGCATTTCGCCGCCTTTATCGTAAGCGGCCGGATTTTCCTGCAAGCGGTCAATTACTTTGGCGTCGGTGATCACGATGTTGTCACTGTCTTCCGCTTCGACGACTAATTCTAAGATATTGAGTAATTTACGGGCGTCACCTCCGGCAAATCGCAACAGAGCGGCGGTTTCTTCGAGAGTAATATGGCGTTTTTTAAGTTCGCTGTCTTCCGAAATAGCTTTGTTTGCCAATGTGAGCAAATCGTTGTCACTTAAGCTTTTCAATACATAAACCTGACAACGCGAGAGTAGTGGGCGAATCACTTCAAACGAAGGATTTTCGGTAGTTGCGCCGATCAATGTGATGGTTCCATTTTCGGCAGCGGCCAGCAGCGAATCTTGCTGCGATTTACTGAAACGATGGATTTCGTCGATGAAAAGGATTGGCCGCACCTGATTGAAGAACTGCGTACTCTTCACTTTATCAATGATTTCTCTCACATCTTTCACGCCGGAATTAATCGCGCTCAAGGTATAAAAAGGAATATCCAATTGTTTGGAGATAATTTTAGCTAAAGTCGTTTTGCCTACGCCCGGCGGTCCCCACAAAATAAACGACGGTATGTGTCCCGCATCAATCATCTTGCGAAGTACGCTTCCCGAGCCAACCAATTGTTCCTGACCGACATAATCATCGAGCGACTGGGGGCGCATGCGTTCGGCTAAAGGTTTATTCATCGAGTAAATGCTTGTTTATTGGTACAAATATAGTAAATAATCACCGGCGCTCCAAAAAACGGCGTTACCGCATTCAATGGTAATAATCCCTGCCCGAAAGGAATGAGTGTCAATAAATTGCAGAGCAGTCCGATGGATGCACCCAGCAAAAGCGTAGCCGGCAACAATCGCTGCTGATTGGCTGTGCCCGAAATCATCCGGGCGATGTGTGGGACAGCCAAGCCGATAAAACCGACCGGCCCACAAAAGGCCGTCACCATCGCTGTCAGCCAACCGGTGACGAGCAAAACCCACAAACGGGCGTTACGCACATTCACTCCTAAATTAGCTGCATATTTTTCGCCTAACAATAAAGCATTCAATGGTTTAATCAATAGCAAAGAACCGGTTATCCCGATTAGTAAACCCATCGAATAGAAAGGCATTTGCGCCATCTGAATGCTGGAAAAACTTCCCATGCTCCACAAAACC
>JAISKG010000153.1 GCA_031261015.1 Dysgonamonadaceae bacterium
CGACATTCACGATATTACGCAATTCGCAAATATCTTTGGAAACCACCGAGCGGACAAACAGATTCTCTGTTTCGCGATAAATAATCTCCAATCGTTCCATTGCGCGCTCCAAGCGAAGATTAGAACGGACAATGCCCACGTAATTGCTCATGATTGAGCCGACTTCCTTCGCACTTTGCGTGATCAACACCATTTCTTCGGTTAGCGAAGTGCCTTTGTCGTTCCATTCGGGAATCCCTTCCTTGAAAATAGATTCATGCAAATGTGCTGCGGAATGTTTGGCTGCCGCATCGGCATAAACAATCGCTTCTATCAATGAATTGGAAGCCAATCTGTTAGCTCCATGCAAGCCGGTACGCGAACATTCGCCGGCAGCGTACAGGCGGTTAATGGTTGTGCGAGCGTCCAGATCCACCACAATGCCGCCGCAAAGATAATGCGCTGCAGGCGCGACGGGGATGTAATCTTTCGTAATATCAATGCCTTCGCTCAAGCATTTTTCGTAAATCGTGGGATATTCTTTTTTGGTTTCTTCGGCGTCTTTGTGCGTAACGTCTAAATACACAAAATCGCTTCCGCTGCTTTTCATCTCGCTGTCGATGGCGCGCGCCACAATATCGCGTGGAGCCAGCGAGCCGCGCTCGTCGTATTTGTGCATAAATTCCTGACCGTCTTTTGTGCGTAAAACGCCGCCGTATCCGCGCATCGCTTCGGTAATCAGGAACGACGGCCGCTCCATCGGATTATATAAAGCTGTCGGGTGAAACTGTACAAATTCCATGTCTTTCACCAAGCCTTTGGCACGGTAAACCATTGCAATGCCGTCGCCGGTTGCCACAATCGGGTTGGTCGTTGTTTGATAAATATTGCCGATTCCGCCGGTGCAGATCATCGTGACTTTGGAAAGGAAGGTATGGATCTCGTTTGTGCCTTCGTCCAGCACGTAGGCGCCGTAACATTCGATATTCGGCGTATCTTTCGTAACTTTTTGTCCGAGATGATGTTGTGTAAGAATTTCAATTGCAAAATAATGATCGAACACTTTGATATTCGGATGATAGTTGATTGCACGGATGAGGCTTTCCTGAATTTCCTGACCGGTATTATCTTTATGGTGCAGGATACGAAATTCGGAATGTCCGCCTTCCTTGTGCAGGTCAAAATCGCCTTTTTGATTTTTGTCGAAGTCCACGCCCCAGCGAATTAGTTCCTCGATTTGCTCCGGCGCTTCGCGGACGACTTTTTCTACCACTTGCTTGTCGCAAATGCCGTCGCCGGCAATCAGCGTATCCTGCACGTGTTTTTCAAAATCATCCCAAGGTAAAGTCACAGAGGCAATTCCGCCTTGCGCATAAAACGTATTAGCTTCTTCCAAACTGGTTTTAGCCAATAAAGCCACGCTCCCTTTTTCCGCTACTTTGAGGGCGAAACTCATTCCGGCGATTCCGGAACCGATAACGAGAAAGTCGAATTTGTGTATCATAACGATCAAATTTACTAGTAGAACACAAAATTACAATATTCTGTTTTAAATAAGTGATTTACTTTTGTTTTTTTATAAATAAAAAGTATCTTTGCAGTAATTCCAACGATCGAAGCGTTGATATTTGGAAGGACATCGATGATAACGTAAGCGTTTTTAAGATATTACTTTGTATAAGAAAATCGCCAATTTTCAAGTCGAAACAAGGTAGTAGCAACAAACGCTTGCGCCTTTGAACATATTTTATTTATGTACATAAGGCGCAGGTTCTGTTGTTTATTTGTTTCGACGGGTGTTTGGCGATACCTCTTATATGAATAAAACATTAATAGTTCCTGCGCTTTCGTATTTTAAATCAAATATCATTTAAAAGGTCTGTTAAAGGAACAGACGTTAAATTCAAATAAAAATGTTTTGTTCAAATTGTGGAGCGGAAGTTTCCGAAAAAGCCGTAGTATGTGTGAAATGTGGCGTAAGTTTAAAGAATGAATTTGTGCAACCTGTACAACAAACCGTGCGATTAGCTATCGCAGGATTAGCTATTTCATTGCTTGGATTAATTGAAATTATTTTGATAACGGCAGGTATATTTGCTTCAATAAAATAATGATTTATAGAAAAATATTCTAATTAAAGGTCTGTTGAAAGGAATAGACGTTAAACTCAAAAACAAAAAATGAAAACTACTAAAATTTTTCTGTCACTTGTGATTGGAATTACAATAACAGCGTGCAGTCAAAAGCCTGCAGACAATTCGGAAAGTGTGCAGAAAGCGGAATTGCGAATTGTCAGCCTGAACGACAAAAAACTTCCTAAAGGGATTAAGTACGAAGGTGATATACAGCAAGTAATTCATTACACGGACGCAATGGGCGACAATTATGTTTTTACTACGAAAACGGATGTTTACACTAAGAAGAAAAAGGACGAATATGGAGAGGTGTATGAATTGAAGAATGTTGATTTATATGCTTATCATTATGTTGTTAATGAAGATGAAAGCGTAAAATTGATCTGGAAAGTGACGGATTATGTACACGATTGCGATTTTGATATTATGGCTGAATTTGTTAATAATACGTTTAATGTCACTGATCTGGATGAGAACGGAACGGCAGAAATTTGGGTAATGTATGTAACTACCTGTACAAGCGATATGTCTCCCAATACGATGAAAGTGATCATGTATGAAGGCGAACAAAAGTACGCGATGCGTGGAACTGATAAAATTGAATTTGGAGATGAAAAATATGGTGGAGAATATGAATTTGATTCTGCTTTCAAAAATGCCGATCAAGCGTTTAAAGACTACGCTAAGCAATTGTGGAAAGATAATATATTACAGGAATCACATCGGTAAAATAAATAATGATTATCCGCAATAATACCCCTAACGTCAGAGAAGCGGGATGCCGGAAGGCATTTGATTTTGATAACCCCCTGCAAGCGTAGCGCAGCTCGGGGTTACGAGATATACGTCCGCTGTCCGGAACTCCGAAGGAGTTCAACCCGCTACGGGCTTGAGGATTGCGAGATGAGATGTCCGCTGCCCCGCATTAAATAAATTGGCGTATAGCAGATTAAAAAATCGGGTTTTCATAACTGTAGTTTAGTGATCTGCGGTTATGAAAATCTTTTGTATTTTGTGAACAAAATTAGCAAAGCTACCTGTGTCATGAAAGTCCTTTTGTATTTTGTAAAGAAAAAGCGTATCTTTGCTCAACTAATAGTAAAAAGATGACAACAATAGCAATTACTCCAAAGTCAAGACGAGAATATGCGTTTTTGATAACGTTGTTTCAAAGAATGAATCTGAAAATTAATTCTTTGTCGGAAGAAGATGTGGAAGATATTGGTTTGTTACAAATGATGCAAGAAGTTGATAGAAGAGATGTTGTAAGTGAAGATGAAATAATGAAAATGTTGGGATAATTATGGAAATTATTTATCTTCGAAAATTCCAAAAAGATATAGAATCATTACCTTCGGAAGCCAAAATTCAATTAAAAAAGATAATTTTTTCTTGTAAAGAAGCCGGAACAATAAGAGAATTGCCATCATTGAAGAAATTGACAAGTTATTCGTCGGCCTATCGAATTAGAATGGGAAATTACCGAATAGGAATTTTTATTGAAAATAATATTATTGAATTTGCACGGATCGCTCATAGAAAAGATATATATAAATTATTTCCATAAAATACAATGATTTACGACGTAGCCATTATCGGCGGAGGTCCCGCCGGGTACACAGCAGCCGAACTGGCTGGTAAAAATGGTTTGAAAACCATTCTGTTTGAGAAAAAAACATTAGGTGGCGTGTGCTTGAATGAAGGTTGTATTCCAACGAAAACGTTGTTGTATTCCGCCAAAATTTATCAATCGGCGAAGGATTCGGCTAAATACGGAGTTGCCTGTGAAAATGTAAGTTACGATTTATCCAAAATCATTGCTCGCAAAAATAAAGTCGTTCGCAAATTAGTGGCCGGTATCCGGGCTAAAATGGCGGAGGCAGCTGTGGAAGTTGTGAATGGTGAAGCTATTATAATTGAAAATGAAAAATTGAAAGTTGAAAACGAAAAAATTCTTATTCAATGCAACGAACAGGTATATGAAGCAAAAAAATTGATTCTTTGTACCGGATCCAAGACTCTTATTCCGCCGGTTCCGGGTTTGAAAGAATCGGATTTCTGGACACATCGCGAAGCCTTGGAAAATAAAGAAATCCCTGAATCACTGCTAATTATTGGCGGCGGCGTAATCGGCATTGAATTTGCCTCTTTTTTCAATACTTTAGGAACAAAAGTGATTGTCGTTGAAATGGCCGGGGAAATTTTAGGCGCTATGGATCGTGAATTATCCGAGATTTTGCGCAATGAATTGACAAAGAAAGGCATTGAATTTCACCTCAATACCAAGGTTACGGCGATTCATCCGGACGGAGTTGAAATTGAAAAAAACGGAGAAAAGCAAAGTTTATCGGCAAACCGTATTTTAGTCAGTGTCGGCCGTAAACCGACTTTAGCCGGCGTTACGGTCAACGAATACATGCAAACTTTCAATCCGAATATCTATGCTTGCGGCGACGTAACGGGATTTTCATTGTTGGCGCATACGGCTGTTCGCGAAGCGGAAGTCGCAGTGCAACATATTCTTGGCCAACAAGTAAAGATGTCTTACAAAGCAATTCCGGGCGTAGTTTATACTTCTCCGGAAGTGGCCGGCGTGGGCGAAACCGAAGAATCACTGCAAAAGAAAGGCTTTCAATATATTGTCAAAAAACTTCCGATGACTTATTCCGGTCGTTTTGTTGCGGAAAATGAACAAGGCTCCGGCGTTTGCAAAATTATTGAAGGAAGCGACGGCCGGATTTTAGGTGTTCATCTTTTGGGAAATCCGGCTTCGGAAATCATTGTTGTTGCGGCGATTGCGATTGAAAAAGGAATGAGCGTCGAGGAGTTGAAAAGCATGGTGTTCCCCCACCCTACGGTTGGCGAGATTATGAAGGAAACTTTAATGTAATAGTGTATAATTCGGAAAATATAGTTACTTTTGTGATGAAAAACCAAATTTGATTCAATAAAAATATGGCTGAAATTACAGTGAATTATAATTCAAGCAATTCTCTTTTACAGAATATTATACAATCTGCTATTTTAGCGGGTGATGTTGCTGAAAAATATGACGAACCGAAAGAGAAGAACGAAATTATGAAGCAATATGAATCTATTTTTGGTAAAAAAAAGCAGTATACCGATAATGATGTTTTTGTTTATAATTCTATGATTAATATATCTAAAATCTTAGCGCGAGATGAAAATAAATCAACGTGATATTGTTAGTGTCAATTTTATTTTTCCCGATGGAAGCGCCAAACCTCACTATGCTATCGTAGTATCAAACAATGAATTAACTGAATTAGAGGGTTTTGTTTATCTTGTTTTAATCACATCGAAAGATTATCATTCCGAATATTATTTTGAATTATCAAATGATATGTTACTTAACTTCCAACTTGATAAGAAAAGTTATGTAAAGTGCCATATTCTAATGGCTACTATCGACACTATCATATCTATTAAAGTAGGGCAGATCAAAAAAGTTTATTTCGAGCAAATTAAGGAAAAGATAATATCTTCGATATTTTAATTATTTTTATCTCTGCATAAAATACGCCCTCTCCTCCGGTGGAAAATGCTCAATCGCATACCGCAAACTCGTACGCGGCATTTGCTTGCAATGGATTTCAAGAAAATCCACCAAAGCTTCCCTGTCTTTTTTCCCGACTTCCC
>JAISKG010000159.1 GCA_031261015.1 Dysgonamonadaceae bacterium
AGCCGGAAGTTCAAAATAGTCCCGAAACGATTGCTCGTAAAGCTTTTCTAAAGATGGTTCATTCATGCTATTGCTTCTGTTTTTGCACTGATTATTATTTGGAATGAAAATAGAATCACACAAAAATATGAATTTTCTTTTAAAAACAACGAAGATTATGAATACTTTTTAGGTGAATCATAATCTTCGTTGAAAATTTGAGCTATAGCCGGTTACATCGGAGTTATATCTATTTGACCATAATTGTTTTCAAATAGGGATCTCCGACTATTTCATTTGTGGAATTAGCATCTAATAGATTAAGATTGTATATAATTTTTTCATGATATTTAGAATTTTATTGTTTAATAACTTTGTATAGTGTTGATGAATTATCAATGTCCACGGCAATATAATATATTGCTGAAGCATATCCCGATAAATCAATCTCAACTGACTCTTTATTGCTTGCAGACGAAGCCTGTAACATTTCACCCATACTATCTACGATTTTTATTGAAATAGATTTTTCTCCATTACTTTCAGGGAGCACAATTTTTACAATTCCTTGTGTAGGATTAGGAAAGCAAACACTTTTATGATGCGAATCAGGATTATCTAACCTTAAGGGAAGATTTTCACAACATTTTCCATCCCAACATTTTTCTATATTTACATATAGCGGCACGTCATTATTCTGAAAACAAACAAGATACGAAACATTATAATTAGTTGGTTGACTCATTGCATCATGAAATAAACCGTTTACAGAACCGATGCCTTCTATCCATTCGTCCGTTTCATTAAAGAAGAATCGTTTGCGTTTTTCTCCGCTTTCCAATTCTATCTCATCTATTTCTCTTACGGTAATACCGTCCGGATAGGATAAGACACCTTCAAGCGCTGTCGATTCTATGATGTCGCCGACTTGAACGGTAAAATCGTAGAGCATAAATTCATTGCTTGCATAATGATAACCCCCATAGTCTAATCGTGCATATACTTTTCCGTTTTCTTCTCGAATAGCGCCGAGATAACCATCTTTATCAACTATTTTTCTATAGCTTTTCCCATTCATCACGGTATCGTTTGCTGTCCAATACTGACTTTTGGATATAATAGAATTATATTGTGTGTTGATTATATATTCTGTCCATGTATTATTGATGAAATAGGATTGTGCTTGGCAAACCATGCTTGTCAAACACAACACAACAATAGATGTTAATTTTTTTGGTTTCATAACTGTAATTTTTACTTTGTCAAAATCATCTTCTTCGTATCCACCTCTTTCCCATTGACGATCAACGAATAGAGATACATGCCGCTCCGTAATTCCGATCCCCTGATTTTCAAAATATTTTCTCCCTTCAAAGCATCGAATCTTTTCAACATTTTGCCTTGCAGGTCAAAAATACAGATAGAGGCATTTTGAACGTCGGCCGGTACAAAATAGCGGATTTCCGTTTCGCCGGTAAAAGGATTGGGCGTATTTTGATACAGCCGGCAGGCAGTAGTCGCTTCGGGAGCTGTTTCGCCGGTGACGGTTTCTTCCTGCGTGGCTGCACGCAGCTTATCCGTTCCTTTCAGGATTTCCACTTCGCTGCGCAGGTCCTCGATCAGGTTTTGCTGTGCTTTGATGGCTTCAATTAACAGACCGACCATTTCCGGGTAAGCTACGGCTTTCAAGCCGTCGTCGCGTGTGCGGACTGCTTCCGGAATCACTTTTTCGACTTCCTGAGCAATGACTCCTATACGTTTCCTTTTTTGTTCGTCGAGTATCTGTTGGTACAATTCCCGAGTCATCTTCGGATTCTCTTTCTGTATCATAGCCAGAGATGATTCAAAATTGAAGGCCTCGTCTTTTGGAGCCTCTCCGGGAAAATTCATCTTGAAAGTAACTCCTCGTAACTGCAGCACTTTACTTAAGGGGTCGGAAATTGTTTCTATTTCGCTTTTCAAGGACAGATCGGAGGTCAGAAGCACAGAACCAGTATAGGCATCTCCATTCCCACGGACATGAAAAGTTTTAACCCCGTTATACCAGCCGGCATAAGTGATAGAATTAGCCCGGAACACTTGCGAACGGATAGCATCTCCAAAATCGAAGGTATGATAGGTCCTGGCCGCATAAGCTATCTCATTTTGGGCAGCTATACCCATTCTCCCTTCAAAATACGTATAAGAACATACATCATTAGTACCAAGAGCTACTTGACCATTGCTGTCGATCCGGATCCCTTTACTGTGATCGCCGCCTCGCGTAAAATAGCTTACATTTCCCAACCGGTAAATACGGGCGTCGGTTCCTCCTGTTTGCGTGTCGTAAAACGACAGTCCTTGTGCAGCACCGTCGTTACCCAGTTTCAACCAGCCATTATCCAAGGTGTGGATTTTCCCGACCGAAATTTTTCCATTGGATCCCATATCCATTTGGGACATACATGCGATCGCGCTTGCGATCCAGAAACTGCTGAGTAGAATTAATTTTTTCATGGATTTGTCTATTTAAAAAATAAATAATTTTTCTTTATTATAGGGTCGCCAAATATATGAAAATAAATTCTATTTTCAAAATTATTTATCTAAAATTTTGAAATTGCACTGATATTCAACTGTTTATCTATTGAATTAAAACGATTTTAAATATCTATACATCCGCCTAAAAGTCGGTATCGGCATCCCTACTTGCGTTTTAAATCGCGAAGCCATAATAATCATCAACACTACTATTCCAAAAACAATACTCATTCCAAAAAGTTCGCGGAGAGCCACAATCAGCGACGAATGAATAGTAACCTGCGCTTCCAATGCCCGCGCATAAATCGCATCGCCGAGCGGCGCGCCTATGCCCGTGCGGATCAATCCCAAAATACACAAGACCTGAAAATAATTCCGAAACGGCGCCGTAGCCTGCGCATAAACCGTCAGCGAAATAAAAACCGTCACGTGTCCGAAGCCGCAGCAAACAAGCGGAAGATACAATTTTTCAATATTAGTATAAGGCGTTATCAAAAAATACATTTGAATGATATACAGCACAATAAATGACATGCCTACGAAACATACAAGTTTGTGATGCCATTTCAACCGGGTAAGCACATACCACGAAAACAACGCGCCAAGCAACATTCCCGCAACATCCAACCAATAAAGATTGACGGTATTCAATTGGTCTAAATGCAAAACTGCGCCGGTAAACGTATTTTGCAAAACTTGTTGCGTGGACAAAAGAATATCCAAAAATAGAAACAGTAACAACAAATTCAACAAATTGCGTGTTTTGAAAGCCGCAAAATCAATAAACGGATGTCGTATATGCATCATTCGCAACAAATTAGCGGATAGAGCCAGTAGCGAAATGCCCGCCGCCGCACGAATATACGGCGAATGAAACCAATCCATTTGCTCGCCGTATTGCACCACAAAAATCGCCGCGAGAATAAAAACCGACCATAAAATCATTCCGAGCCAATCCACGCCGTAGAGCGGCATTTTCGGCATCGGACGAAACGGTTGCATCAGCACAAACGCGCCCAAAACCACCAGCAACAGTAATCCGACAGCAAAATAATGGATGAATTGCCAATTGTAATAATACATAATATAACTTGCGGCAATGTCGAAAACATGGATGAAACCGAGTACTACAAAAAACACAAACGAAAGAAAGACACCATAATTATAGTTGGGTGTGATTTTCGGCAAAATAGACGAGAAGCATTCAAACGTACCGAATAGCCGAAAAAATCCCGCCGCGAAGCAAAGCGTCAGCAGCAAAGGCCGCGATTGAACGTGCGGCACAATCAGATTGATCGTTATCAAAACCAAAGCGGCAATCATCAAGCAAGTTCGGTTGGTAAAACGGAATTTCAAGCGGAAAGCCAGCGGGAAATACATCGTGAGGCCGACAAGCACGGCGTTGCCCATCATGCGCATATCGTCGGGCGTAAGGGACAGGCTGCCCGACATTTGGTTCATCGCGGAAAAGTATATTCCATTGGAAAATTGGAAACAAATCAGAAACAGAATGTATATCCAAAAACGCAGGCTGTCAGGGACAAAGTCCTTGAATGTCTGAAATTTGATTTTATTTATGTGCATAACTAATTATTTTCCCCTCAATATTTTACTTTGCACTCCACGTTCATGCCTGCCACCACTTTCGACAAAACCTCGTTGTCGTTATTCGCCGTAAAAATAATTTTCACCGGAATCCGTTGCTCCGTTTTCACAAAATTGCCAACCGCATTGTCGTGCGAATGCGGCGAATACTCCGCTCCGGTAGCGTTGGAAATCGCAACTACTTCTCCCTCAAAGCGCGTATTGAGAAAAGCATCAATTTTAATTTCCGCCTTGCTACCGATTCGGATGTGCTTGAGTTGCGTTTCACGATAATTGGCAATCACCCATTTTTCGCGGCTATTCACGACCGAAAGCAGGTTTTGCCCCGGCATCACAAGTTCGCCCGCCTGAATGGTTTTGTGCGAAGTGTAGCCGTCGCAGGGCGCAAGAATGACAGTGTAGGACAAATTCAATTCCGCCAAATCCAAGGCAGCTTTGCAAACTTCAATATTCGCATCGTTTTGGACGAGGCGTTGCGTTTGCTCGTCTTTTGTCAATTTCGTAGATTGCTTTTGCCGCTGCATCGTTTCCAATTTGGCGCGAAGCGACTCGTATTGCGTTTTTGCCGCATCAAATTGCTGGCGGGTAACGGCAGCATTTTCCAACAATTTTTTATAGCGGTTGTAATCTGCTTCGGCATTGGCGAACAGCACTTTAACCTCTTCAATGCTTGCATCGGTAACCGCAAGGTTGTTTGCCGTCGTGGAAATCGTCGTGCCCATTGCTGATTTTCCCGCTAAAGCGTTCTGATAATCGGCTTTTACCTGCGCCAAGCGCAAACGGAACTCGCTGCCTTCAATCACAACGAGCGTGTCGCCCTTGCGGACAAACTGAAATTCGTCGAAACGTACTTCCTTGATGAAACCTTGCACGCGACTGCTTACGGCCACAATATTTTGGTGAACTTGCGCATTGTTGGTATATTCGCCGCCGATATGGATAAACAGCGAGGCAATCCAGGTTAAACCACACAAAATCAGTGCGATGATGATAATATTGGCTGTAATTTTCTTTTGTTTCTTATTCATAATATTCCTGAAATGTATTTGAGTTTATAATAATTGTAGATGATGTTAATTTTTGCATTAATCGCCTGTAATTCGGCATCCAATTTTTGCGAAGAAGCATCGAGCAAATCGGTAATCAGGGCTAAATCGTTTTCGTAGCGGTAAGCGATTACGTTGTAATTTTGCGCAGCGAGTTCTACGCTTTTTTCTTTTGTTTCAAGCAAGGCAAACGCTTCTTTGTAATGCGTGTAGGCATCTTCAAGAGCGAGAGAAATTTGCTCTTCGGCAACAGCTTTTTCTTCGCTTGCCCGCTTTACGGCCAACTGACTTGCGCGGATTTTTGCATTCGATTTATAAAGATGATCCAAATTGTATTTTATACCGACGCCGACAGCCCAATAATTGAAATTCTTATTGAGCGCGGGAATTTCAATCGTAACCGGACCGTTGAGGTAATCGCCGGCAAACAGAGCGATTTGCGGCAGAAGTTCCGCACGCGATATTTTTTCGGCATGTTTGGCGATTTTTTCGGCGGTTTCCGCGATTCGGATTGCCAACGCCACATTCGATTCGGACGGTTGTAGGGGTAGGGCGCGCCCTGCTCCTGTGTCGTGCAACATGCCTACGGTAACGGTATCCGGTATAATCATAACCGATTGCGGCAAGCCAACCGCCGTCGTCAATTGATTGTTCAACAACAACATCGCATTTTGCAATTGAATTTTGGCATAATTCAAATTCTGCATTTGCAATTCGTAACGCGTCACATCATTGTGCAAAGCTGCGCCTTCATTCACTCGTACCCGCATATTTTCCAAAACCTTTTGCGTTTGCATAATATTGCTTTCAAATACTTGTAATTCATTTCGTAATTTACATAATTCTAAATAATTACCCGCAATTAAAAAACGAATTCCCTGACGGTTGAGTTCGGCGTTTAGCGTAGCGATTTGCGATTGCAGTTCCGCAATTTTCACACCGCTTTGTATTGCTCCGCCGGAAAAAATAACTTGCGAGGCTTCGATGGAAAAATTGTTGCCGAAATGCGGAATGAGTGCAACAAACGAATTGGTAAAATTTCTGTCTGTAATCGTTCCGTTGCCATTGTAACTCAGCGATAATGAAGCATCAATTGAGGGCAAATAAGCATTTTTCGCCGTCTTTATTCCGGCTTCAGCTTCTTGAACGGCAGTAGAATATGCGCGAATACTGCGATTGTGCTCGTCAGCCAAACGAAACAAATCTTCGATGGCGAAAGGCGATTGTGCGTACATATTGAATATACATAATGTCATAAACGACACCATGAGATAATATAATTTACTCATAAATAATTTGTTATTTAATAAAAACTAAAAAGGGAAATAGCGGAAACTGGAAAAAATCAAATTCTCGGTGCGAAAGGATGCACATTGCCCCAAGGAAATACTCTGGGTGAGGAAAATAGATTATGTACTGATACTGTAATCATTAGATGTGATTTTCGGGTGCAAAGATAGGGAAAATTTTTCGATTGAAACGAAATGGAATGCAAAATATATTTATTTTTTAATTGTCTTCTCAATTGTCTTCAATTCTTCCAAATAAGCCTGTTCAACAGGCGTAATTTCCTGCGCTTTATATTTGCGATACTCTTCTTCGGCTTTCTCCAACGCTTTATCACGGCTCACCGTTCCCGAATGTTGTAAAATCGTTTTGTCAAAAGTAGCAATCAGTTTATCTAATTGAGCAATCCAATCTTTCATATACATCGGTTTGTGTTCCATTGCCTTGACTTCTGCTAAATCGAAAAATGAGGAAACAATATTATTCAAAATTTTTAATTCTCGTTGTTCCAAGTAATTTTTTGCAATGGAAATATCCTTTTTACTGACGCCGCTACCTGAAAAACTCAACAATCCCATAAACGGCTTGCCTGCATTGGCGCGAGCGGCAATAATTTCGGCGGCCGTATGCCCGTGAGCAGCATAATGCAGTTTGTTTTGTACAATTTGGAAAAATTTGATTGATTCGGCGGCTCGCGGATTATAGTCAATACTCGTGGCGTACAAATCAAGCACTTGCCGGTAAAGCACTTTTTCCGATGAGCGAATATCGCGAATACGGTCTAAAAGTTCGTACCAATAGCGGCCACCGCCATTGCCTTTGAGCCGCTCGTCATCCATCGTAAAACCTTTGACAATATATTCTTTCAAACGTTGTGTAGCCCAAATGCGGAAACTTGTTGCTACAAGCGAATTGATACGGTATCCGAGCGAAATTATCATATCAAGGTTGTAATGTTCCATTTCGTAGGTTTTCCCGTTTGCGGCAACTGTTCGGAATTTCCGAACAGTTGAATCGTAACTCAATTCGCCCTCTTCAAAAATATGCTTAATATGTTCGCTCACATTGGATTTAGTTGTTTGAAACAATTCCGTCAGTTGACGATTAGTCAACCAAATCGTTTCGTTCTCAAATCGAACATCTACTTTTGCCGTACCGTCAGCCAACTGATAAATAAGAATTTCTTGATTTTCGTTCATAGTCTTTGCTTTGTTTTTATTCATATCAGGGAGCAAAAATAGAGATAATCCCTCTATTTTTCAAATTTCATTGCACGTTTCCCCGATTTCCTTTATATTTGCGCTTTAATCTTTTAATACGAAAAAACAATGAATTTTCCCAACAATGTGAAGTACACCGCCGATCACGAATGGATCCGGGTGGAAGGTGAAACGGCTTTTGTCGGCATTACCGATTATGCTCAAGATCAATTAGGCGAGATTGTTTTCGTCGATGTGGCTGTCGAAGGTGAAACGATTGAAAAAGAAGAAGTTTTCGGTTCAATCGAAGCTGTGAAAACCGTTTCGGATTTGCTGATGCCCGTCACCGGCGAAGTGCTGGAAGTCAATCCGGCTTTGGAAGAACAACCCGAATTGGTCAACTCCGATCCTTACGGCAAAGGCTGGGTCATCCGCATCGCCGTGAAAGAAGCCGGCCAATTGGACGGATTGATGAACGCCGACGCTTACCGGCAACATATTGGCGAATAACCGCGTATGAAAGCACTTGTCAGTATCATTATGGGGAGCACTTCCGATCTCCCCATCATGGAAAAAGCCGCCCAAATTTTCGACGAGTTTGAAATTCCGTTTGAGATGCACGCTTTGTCGGCGCACCGCACGCCGGCGGAAGTGGAAGAGTTTGCCAAAAACGCTCAAGCGCGCGGTATTCAAGTGATTATCGCCGCTGCGGGAATGGCTGCGCATCTTCCGGGAGTGATTGCTTCCATGACGACGGCTCCGGTTATCGGTGTACCTATCAATGCGAGCCTCGACGGCATAGACGCTTTGCTGGCTATTGTACAAATGCCGCCGGGTATTCCGGTCGCTACCGTCGGAATCAACGCTTCCATGAACGCTGCGCTTTTGGCCGTGCAAATTTTAGCCGTCAAAGACGAGCATTTGCAAAGCCGCCTCGCCATTTACAAAGAAAATCTGAAGAAAAAAATCGTACAAGCCAACGAGGCTTTGTCGTCCGTGACTTTCCAATTTAAAACGAATTAATGTTGCGCAGAAAATCATCGGTCGTTCAAATCGGCGACACGCCGTTGGGCGGAAACAATCCGGTCCGGATTCAATCCATGACCAACACGTCCACGCTGGATACGGAAGGAAGTATCCGGCAATGTATTCGCATTATTGAAGCCGGCGGCGAATATGTGCGGCTGACGGCGCAAGGTGTGCGCGAAGCCGAAAATCTGCAAAACATCCGCGATGGATTGCGCGCCTTGAATTATTCCACACCGTTGATAGCCGACATTCATTTCAATCCCAAAGCGGCCGAAACAGCTGCCCGCATCGTCGAAAAAGTCCGCATTAATCCGGGAAATTTCGCTCCCGATTTTGAAAAAATTCAGGAACGTTTCATTCCGTTTTTAAATATCTGTAAAAAACACGGAACAGCGATCCGCATCGGAGTGAATCACGGCTCGTTGTCGGAACGCATCCTGAATCGCTACGGCGATACGCCCGAAGGCATGGTCGAATCGTGCATGGAATTTCTACGTATTTGCGTGGCCGAGCACTTCGAGAATGTCGTTATTTCCATGAAAGCGTCGAGTACGTGGGTGATGGTGCATGCTGTACTCCTGCTGGCGAAGCAGATGGAGCGCGAAGGCATGGCTTTTCCTCTGCATCTGGGCGTGACCGAAGCCGGCGAAGGCGAGGACGGACGAATCAAATCGGCCGTAGGCATCGGCGCTTTGTTAGCTGAAGGTATTGGCGACACGATCCGCGTTTCGTTGAGCGAAGATCCCGAAGCCGAAATTCCCGTCGCCCGCTTATTAGTCGATTATATTCAAAAACAAAGCGCGGAAATCTTTGTACTTCCTAATGTTGAAGAAGGACGTGCAACCGGCATTCCGCTCGTTATTTCCGACCGTTCAAAAATCAGCGACGTAATTGATAATGATTCCAACCGGATTCCCGACCGGATTTATACCGGAAAATCAACAGAAATGACCGCCGTAGATGCTTCCGAATTAACAGAAGAAATTATTTCACAACTCAAGCAACAGCCGGAAAATTTGATTCTTTTACACGCAAAAAACAACAATAGTTACGCTCAAAAGGCCGCGATTGCCGTTTTACAAAAAGCGTCCGTCGCCAATCCGGTCATTTTATGGAATACATACAACGAAAGCGATTTGAGCGCGTTTCAAATCAAAGCCGCCGCCGATTGCGGTTCTTTCTTCTTAGATCGCTTGGTCGGCGGATTGATGTTGAGCAATACGAATCCTGTTCTTTCTCCGCAAGCGATTGATGCTTGCAGCTTTGGCATTCTTCAAGCCGCCGGAAGGCGCATTACGCAAACCGAATATATTTCCTGTCCGAGTTGCGGACGAACGTTATTTGATTTGCAAACCGTACTTCACAAAGTAAAAGCGGCAACTTCTCATCTCAAAGGCTTGAAAATTGCCGTGATGGGTTGCATCGTGAACGGCCCGGGCGAGATGGCCGATGCCGATTACGGTTATGTCGGTGCGAGCAAGGGGAAAATCAGTCTTTACAAAGGGAAGACCTGCGTGATGAAGAATATTCCGGAGGAGGAAGCGGTGGAGCGATTGATTGAGTTGATTGATTCTTGCGAAAAATGAATTACATACAATAAAACAAAGTATTGTTTCTATCTTATTGAAATCCCTTATCGCCAACGGAACAACCTTCGTAGCCACAGAATAGCAATACGATTTGACCTTATTTTTTACAAATTTTACCGGTTTATAATCATTTTCATTGTCTTGCCCTCAGCTTGAACGACATAGATTCCTTTCGGCAGATGTTGCACCGAAATCGCTTCGCCGGGAACGACCGTGCGTTTTAACACGATTTTGCCGTTGACATCCAATACGGTTATCTGCATACTTTGCGAAATTCCGCCGATGTAGAAGTTTTCCGAAACGGGATTCGGATAAATCCGCAGGAATGGATTCGCTTCTATCGTTTCTATTCGGGCGGAGAGGCTTTCCTGAATGGAAAGGAAATCCTGCCAGGCGGTGGCCATCGCATATTGTTGCTTGCTGCCGATCGGCACGTGCAGTGTACAGGAAGATTTATCAACGCCATAAAAACTGTTATTAACGGCAGAGGGTGGAGAGATGCGGTACGCATAGATATTTTTCAGAGCGCTGCAATACTCAAAAGCACCCATCCCTATACTTGTTACACTACTTGGAATTGTAATCGAAGTCAAAGCACCACACCCAGCAAAGGTAAAACCTTCTATACTTGCTACGCCATCCGGAATCGTAACTGAAGTCAAAGCACCACATATAACAAAAGCGTATGCTCCTATACTTTTCACACTTTCGGGAATCGTAACAGAAGTCAGAGCACTGCAGGACTCAAAAGCACCCATCCCTATACTTGTTACACTACTTGGAATTGTAACCGAAGTCAAAACATTACACCCAGCAAAAGTATAATTTTCTATACTCGCTACGCCATCCGGAATCGTAACTGAAGTCAGAGCAATGCATAAAGCAAAAGCATAACTTCCTATATTCGTTACGCCACCCGGAATCGTAACAGAAGTCAGATTCAGACAAGCCAAAAAGGCACAACTTGGAATAACAGTTACATTACTGCCAATGTTGACCGTTCTTAAATTTTCGCAATTTCCAAAAACAGGGATAGAAAAACTTCCCATCATTGTACACTTAGTTGCATTGAAATTGACGGTTGTTAGACCAACGCAACTGCCAAAAGCAGCAGGCCCAATGCTCGTCACACCCTCTGGAATCGTAATGGAAGTCAGATTAGCGCAACTGGCAAAAGCCGCTTCTTCTATACTTGTTACGCTGGCGGGAATCGAAATAGAAGTCAGATTACTGCACTTGAAAAAAGCATATTCCCCAATACTCGTTACCCCTGTTTCTATTATGACCGTTTGAAGGTCATAAAAAGATCGCCAGGGAGCGAGAGAAATCACATTATCATAATTACTCATCGCCCCAACCCCTGTAATTGTTAATGTTTTAGTAGAACTATTATACGTCCATGTCAGCTCATTCCCGCATTTTCCGCTTTGCGAGAAACTACTCGTTACACTCAGCACAAGAAGCGCTATTAAGAACAAATTCTTTTTCATATTGTAATTAATTTTATGAATTACAAGGCAAATATAGGATATATTTTTATCATTTACAACCCAAAAATAATCTTCTCCTCTTTATAATTTTCCAAAAGATTAATGATTTTATCAATCAAATCCGGACTGAAAACGCCGCCCTCTTCGTATATTTTACGTTGTTCGTTCAATTGCTCGGCGCTTTCCCGGCAAGAAGTCGGCAGGTGTTTCAATTCGCGTACTTTTTCCTTGTGTTCTTCCGAATGAATATTCACATCGACATACGTTTTCTTGGCTATTTCCAGCGCATCGGGCATTTGAATGCCGTAAGCCGCCGCCGTAGCTAACCCTGCCAACAGCAAATAAATATCGGCCGTAGCATCGGGCGAACGCATTTCAATGGTCTGCTTGTATTCGGCGTTGTGAGCAACCGGCTTTTCCAAAGGATTGATTTTCGCCGACATATCGGTTTTGGCAGTCCATCCGAGCGGTACGCGGATCAGCACCGAACGGTTGGAATCGCCCCAACAAACGTTGGTAGGAGCTTCCTGATGCGGTACAAGCCGCAGGTACGAACTCGGCCGCATATTGCCGAAAGCCGTCAGCGAGGGCGCCAGCGTGATAAAACCCGCAATGGTTTTGTGAGCAATATCCGTCAGTTTACCGTCTTTTACATATTGATTGACTCCGTCTTTCACAATTCTTGTATGGACGTGCATCCCCGAACCCGCCTTGCCGGCGCTGATTTTGGGAGCAAAGGTGATGTCCAAACCGCGCTGATAGGCCAAATTGCGAATAATCCATTGTGCAATCAGCATCGTATCGGCCATTTGCTGGATTCTTGCAGGCAAAAATTCGATTTCGTTTTGCTCATACATTTTTCCATCGTAGGTAAAATTACCCACCTCGTTGTGCCCATATTTGATCGTACCGCCGATGCATGCAATGTGAGCCATACACTCTTTGCGAAATTCGTTGAAACGAGCGTATGGCGAGGATTCGTGATAGCCCTTTTGATTAGGCACAGCAAAGGCGTCGCCCGTTTCGGACTGTCCTACAACGTAGTATTCGAGTTCCACCATCGCTTCAAAAGTCATTCCCGTTTTTTCGGTAAAATACCTGTCTGCCTTTTGCAGCGTATATTCCGGCGATATCTCGAGCAAATCGCCTTTTCTGTCGAAAAACGAGCAGAGCAGACAAAGGGTAGGGCGGCTTGCAAACGGATCCACAAATGCCGTGCAGAAACGCGGAACCACATACAAATCGCTGCTGCTCGCCTCAATGTATGGAAACAAGGACGAGCCGTCCACTCTTTCGCCGAAAGTGAGAATGGAGTCGAGATATTCTTCGTTGTTAATCACAAAGTTAAGCGTTTTCAACTTATGGTCGGCTGCCGAATACATAAAATTGACAAACTCTATTTTGTTCTCAATAATGAACTTTTTAATATCTGCTCTGGTAAAATCTTTTGCGGATTTGCCTAAAAATGAAACGATTTCATTGACATTTTGAAACTGGTGATTCATGACTTTTATTTTCATCTATTTTTTTACAAATATAGATGAAATTTTTCATATTACACGCAGACAAATTTATCAATAAATCACATTATCAATCAACCTGACTTCGCCGGCATAGACTGCAACGCAAGCGACGGGAAAATTCGTATCTTCCCATTGTTGAACGGATTGGAGTGTCATGCCAT
>JAISKG010000167.1 GCA_031261015.1 Dysgonamonadaceae bacterium
CGTTTTGGAATAAATACCTGCGGCCGGGAAACTACTAGCTTCTTTCGTTGTCTGAGTTTTTTTTCCATAAAGAGCAAATTCGCCTGCAAAACTGTTTGTAACTGTGATGGTTAATATGATAATAAGTAAACTGGCTTTTAATTTTATTAATTTCATATATTCTTTTATTTAGTTAATAATACTTTGATACTTTTGGTTTGCTTTTCAGTCACTACCCTGACAATCACTTGCCGGACGTTCCAATCTTTTTGTATGTGAAAAAGGCTTGTATGATTCGGCGTTTCTTCGTATAACAGATTGCCTTGCAAATCATATACTGTAATTTTCCGAATGGGATCGGAAGAGCGGCTGCCGACAGTGATTCCCGAAGCGTTTCCATATACTTCGATGAAGTTTCCGGTATAAATATTCGCTACGGAAGTCGGCCGTTTCAAGAATCGAAGGAAAAAGCGGCCGTTTTGAATACCTTGCAATTGATTATTAAATGAATAGGAAACACTTGCTTGTTGGCTTAAATCAATTTCTTCGTTCAATTCTTGATCGATAAAAAAGATTTTATCGGCCTGTGTGTAATGATCCATACCCGTGAACGTCAAAGTGATTTTTCCCAATTTCTGCGTTTTAATTCCCAGTGGCACAATGGTTTCTTCCGATTGATCGAAGAAATTAATATCCAGCGGCGTTTCGCCGGCCAAAGAGTAGATTTCCGGGACTTTTCCGTAAGAAGAAAAAAGTTTTTGTACGTCTTCTCCTTCTACGAAAGCGTTATCGGCTTCCGCGCGATGGCAGATTACCGTGTAGGAAATGGCGGCGTCATTTTCGGCTTTGATGCGCAAGAGATTTTCTTCCGGCTGTTCGGCGCTTCGGAGGTTGGCCGGCGTGTTTATTGGCCGTACCTTGGAGATTTTCGTTACATCGAAACGGATGTCGCCGCTTTGGTAAGTCAGGAAAAATCCCTGCATCGGCGCCACATAGCGAGAATTGGTCGGTACGGTAGGCGTGACGTTTCCAGTCGATGTATTGACACTGTAGCTTTCAAATGTGGTTCCGTTCCAAATGCGAAATTCAGGAGAGATAGAAGCAGCGTTGTCGGCGCAAAAACTTACCATGTCGATCGACGACATGTACGGATTTCCAACCAGAACGACATCACCGGCATTCAATCCGTTGCTTGTATGATAAACCGGATTGGCAAATACCCAGCGGTTGGTTTGGTAGTCTTCGGTAATGAAGCGATAAGCGCCTCGGTTATCTTCCCGTGTCGAAAAATCGTTATTTCCCGTAAAGGTATTGAAAGCGCCTATGCTTCCATCGGATATATAATAGAAAGTACTTTGTTGGGTTGCCGGATCGTAATCTTGTATGCGGTGAGCTTCCCTGTTCAGAGTATCGGAATAGAAAGGAAATTCGAGAATTCCGTTGACTTGCTGGATTCCGTAGGACTGTCCGCTTAGAGAAGACGGCAGGTAACTTAAATCATTCAAATCGCTGAAAAATCCTGATTCCTCGCAACCGGTATTATCTCCGGAAGCATTGCCGTAACCGTACATATAAAATCCAAATCCTTCGGTAACATTCAAAGGTTCCGTCAAGCTGGTGTAGGGGGTTGTCCATGTACCCACAGGATAATTAGCGCCGTCTTTCTGTACCGGTCCGAACTTTTTCATAAAAGTCAACGGGAAACCGCCGAAGCTGAAATCTCCGGAAACCGTATTACGTAAAGGAGCAGACAGCGCATACCAGCGTTCGCGCGCTAAAGGAGTAGATGTGGAAGACGAAAATTTCAGGCGATCGGCGGTTTGTTGGCTGTTAAGTACCAAATTGCGCAAGGTCGTCACGTTCGTTTCTTTTTGTTGTGCGGATTGCTTCAAATCGAAATTGAGATGTACGTAAGCGTGATTGTAAGTTAATAAATCAGGACGTCCCAATTCGCCTCCTTGTATGAAATAAATATCTTGGCAGGCTGCTGCCTTGGTCAATTGCGGATAATGCGTGCAATTTCCCGGTATATAGACATCGTTGCAATCGGTCGGTACGATGTTGGGAGTCCAGTTTTGTTTCAGGTCCCAGTTTTGTTTGTCTGCATTGGAGCCGGAAGTGTTGGCTTCGGGTGTCCAAACGATGGAAGGGCCGCCTACGTAAAAGCTTACGGATATGGTTTTTTCACCGTTTATTCCGGCCGGAATGGTCATACTGATAGTGTGCAATCCTTTCGACAAAATAGTGATAGTCGCAATGGCTTGATTTTGATAGGCGGTTACTACCTGCCCGTCCAATTTCCAAGTAATAGACGACGGAGTTTGTCCCTGGAAAGTTGCTTTGCACTCAAAATCGGTGATGCCGCACAAGGATTTTCCTTCCACATTCATCCTGGGTTCATTGTTCACGGTAAAGTCGGCTGCCAAATCAATGGCTGCGCTTCCGGCCAAGTAGTAATACGATTCGGCCGCTCCCATTCCGTATCCGGACACAAATAATTTATTAGGATTACTAAACAAATAGGAACTGTTATTCAACGGATAGGATCCAAACGAATAACCCGAACCACCTACATTATCCTTCCAAGTAATTGAACTTGAAATGTTTGTGGGTGCATTTCCATTAATGGAAGCGGTTGTATTGGCTTTTCCGTTGGTCGGTGTGACGATTAGAGCATAATGATAGGTAAGTTGACTCGTACCTGTCGGAACAAAGGGCGCCATCAATACGCTGGGCATTGTTTGTTCAATAGGAGCAACCCATGCCTCTGCCGGATCACCTCTATGGGCATCGGCCATCGAAAGTCCCGTATAAGTTCCCGACACCAGATAACTACATACTCCAACCGGTTGATTAGACTGTATATAACAACCATTGCCGTTCAAAATTTCAAACTCGGCAAATTCGCCGGCATTCAAACTTAACGAACCTTTTCCCGGAGACGTTTGCAGAGTAGCTCCCGATTGTGTGAGGGTGGTGCCGTTATAAGCAGCGACCACGCGGATACGTCCTTTCGTTTGTACGGTATTCGGTACGACAAAGCGTTTGCCCCATTGCTTAACTGGCGGCAACTGCTGAAACATACAGTCGGAATATCCGCTACCGTCAGGAATATTTACTCCGGAAATCATTACGAAATACGCGACCGGCTTATTGGAGCTTAAGCGATTTCCCGTTAAATCTCTTGTCGCATAAGAATGATAAACTTGTCCTTTGTTTAATGTAGCAACCGGTGTTTGCACTCCATTCACATAGATATCTGTGCCATTCTCCTGCGCGATCACGCAATATCCGTCGTAATCGTAATCAGGATTTATGAATAAAGGTTTATACCCAAGGTGATAATAATCCATTCCATAAGTGCTTACCGGCAATACATTGGTTGCGTCGGTAGAAGCATTGACTTGTGATATGGCATAGACTGCAATACTGTCGGTTGAAGTGATATGTACCGACAAGTTGGATACGCCGGTTAAAGGACTTGAGCCGTTGAAAACCGCCGTTTTTTGATCTAACGATAATTTGTAAGTGGAAGTGCCTCCGG
>JAISKG010000218.1 GCA_031261015.1 Dysgonamonadaceae bacterium
GAAATATTAAACAAAGTAGAAGTACCCTGATAAATCGTGGAGACAAGCGAATTATTAAAAAAAGTACGGCAAATCGAAATTAAGACCCGTGGATTGTCACGCAACATTTTTGCAGGACAGTACCATTCGGCATTCAAAGGTCGCGGTATGGCTTTTTCCGAGGTGCGGGAATATGAATTTGGTGACGACATCCGGGATATTGACTGGAATGTAACCGCAAGATATTCAAAACCCTACATCAAAATCTTTGAAGAAGAGCGGGAATTGACCGTGATGCTTTTGGTGGATGTTTCCGGAAGCCGGAATTTTGGCGCCCGCGGTTCGCTGAAAAAAGACATGATGACCGAAATTGCAGCGACACTTGCTTTTTCGGCCATTCAAAACAACGATAAAATCGGCGTTGTCTTTTTCTCCGACCGGATAGAGAAGTTTATTCCTCCTCAAAAAGGGAAGAAACACATTCTCTATATCATTCGCGAATTGATTGATTTTGAGCCTAAGGATACGAAAACCGATGTCGCGCAGGTATTAAAATACCTTACCAACGCCATTAAAAAAAGGTGTACGGCTTTCGTTTTTTCCGATTATATCGACCGAAGCGATTACCAACACGCCTTGACCATCGCTAATAAAAAGCATGATGTCGTGGCGATTCAAGTTTACGATAATCGCGAAACGGAAATGCCGAAAGTCGGTCTGATGAAAATCAAAGATGCTGAAAGCGGTTTGGAAAAATACGTGGATACATCGTCTTTGCGCGTGCGGACGGCCTACAAAAACTGGTGGGAGAAACGGCAGGAATCCATGAACAACGCTTTCAAAAAAAGCCGCGTGGATTCGGTTTCGATTCGCACCGATGATGATTATGTAAAAGCGTTGATTGAATTGTTTAACAAACGCAGTTGATTGAATATAATGAATAACAAGATAAAAATTCTTACCGTCGCTGTTTTTTCGTGGATAAGCGTTTTTTCAATAAACGCCCAACCGGCTATCGTAAAGGCGACTATTGATTCCACTCATATATTAATCGGGCAACAGACGAAAATTCATTTGGAAATTGCCGCGAATAAGAATCAGCAACTCCAACTTCCGGTAATGACGGATACATTGATGAACGGCGTGGAAATATTGGGAATCTCCAAAATAGACACAACCGACATCGGCAACAACCGGGTGCAATTGAAATACGATTACCTTGTAACCGCTTTCGATTCGGCAGTCTATCTCCTGCCGCCTTTTGAAGTGATTTCCGGAATCGACACCGCTTATTCCGGAGAGTTAGCCTTGAAAGTTTCCACGTTCCCGGTGGATACCGAATCCAAACAGTTTTATGACATCAAAGATGTAATCAAACCCAAGTTTTATCTGATGGATTATCTGCCTATGGTCGGGTTGTTTCTGGCTTGTATCGTGGCAGTGGCGCTTATCGTTTTCCTTGTTTATTGTTATATCAAGAAAAAGTCGGTGTTGCCGTTCAAGAAAAAAGAAGAACCGTACGTTCCGCCGCATATACGCGCCATCCGCGAATTGGATACCTTGAAATCCCAAAAATTGTGGCAACAAGGGAAAATGAAAGAATATCATTCCGAGATAACGGATACTTTGCGGAAATACATCGAAGCGCGGTTTGATGTGGGGGCAATGGAATTGACTTCCGGTGAAATATTGGATCAAATCAAAGGGAATAGCGAGGTAACTGCTGCTTACGATAAACTGAAGCAAGTTCTTTTCCTTGCCGATTTTGTAAAATTCGCCAAGTACAGTCCGTTACCCGATGAAAATGAGTTAAGTATAACAAACGCCTATCATTTCGTCAATGATACCAAGAAAGAAGAAGAAATTCCGGTAGAGGAAACGAAAGGTTCTACCGCGTCAAGCGCGGGATGACAGCGTTAAAATTTATAATTTTAAAAATATGATTTTTGCAAATCCCAGTTATTTTTTATTGTTGCTTTTGCTGATCCCGATGATTGGATGGTACATTTGGAAATTGCGTAAATCGCAGGCAAGCCTCCAATTGTCGTCTTCCGAAGGATTTGAAAAAGCGCCTGATACTTATAGAATTTATTTGCGGCATTTCCCGTTTGTGTTGCGGGTGGCGGCTTTTACTCTCGTAGTAATCGCTTTAGCGCGTCCACAGACCACCAACAGTTGGAACAAATCGACCACCGAAGGAATTGACATCATGATGAGTCTGGATATTTCATCGTCCATGCTGGCGCAAGATTTGAAACCCAACCGAATCGATGCCGCCAAAGACGTAGCAGCGTCCTTTATCAATGGCCGACCGACCGACAATATCGGATTGGTTGTTTTTGCAGGCGAGAGTTTTACCCAATGCCCGCTGACCACCGACCAAGCGGTATTACTGAACCTCTTGAAAGATGTGCATTGCGGCATGATTGAAGACGGAACCGCTATCGGACACGGTCTGGCAACTGCCGTCAGCCGTTTGAAAGACAGTCAAGCCAAATCGAAAGTGATCATATTGCTGACAGACGGTACCAACAACCGGGGAGAAGTCGCCCCGGTAACGGCTGCCGAGATTGCCAAAACGTTCGGAATCCGGGTTTATACCATTGCCGTGGGTACGATTGGCGAAGCGCCTTATCCGGTACAAACGCCA
>JAISKG010000224.1 GCA_031261015.1 Dysgonamonadaceae bacterium
AGGGAATTGGGTAGGCGTTTTGTTTGCCGTACAAGCGATCGGTTCGGTCGTTTGGGCGATGATTATTCCGTTATTTAAATCCAATAAACTGGCTTATGTCGTCAGCTTGATTCTGGGTGGAATCGGTTTTATTTCCACCGCTTACATTCACGATCAATATTTTATATTTATTTCTTATATTTTGATCGGATGCGCTTGGGCGGCCATGCTTGCTTTGCCGTTTACGATTTTGACGAACAACTTGTCGGGCAAAAATATGGGCGCGTATTTGGGATTATTCAACGGAACGATTTGCCTGCCGCAAATTGTGGCTGCTTTGATCGGTGGCGCCATCCTTTCGATGGTAGGCAGTTCACAAGTCAATATGTTGATCGTGGCCGGAGTTTTATTATTGTTGGGAACTGTGGCCGTATTTTTTGTAAAAGATAAAAAATGAAACGAACGTATAAACGGATCTTATTGAAACTGAGCGGCGAATCGCTGATGGGAATGAAAGCCTATGGCATCGACGAAAATCGCTTGGCCGATTATGCACGGCAAATCAAGGAAATTGCCGGCATGAATATCCAAGTCGCGATCGTGATCGGTGGAGGAAATATTTTTCGCGGCCTTAGTGGAGCAGCTCAAGGTTTCGATCGAGTAAAAGGCGATCAGATGGGAATGTTGGCCACTGTGATTAACAGTTTAGCTTTAAGTTCGGCCTTGGAAAAAGAAGGCGTAACAAGCCGGGTTTTCACTGCTGCGCGAATGGAACCGATCGGACAATTATTTGCTAAGCAAACGGCCGTCGAAGCCTTAAATCGCGGCGAAGTCGTGATGATTGCAGGCGGCACCGGCAATCCGTTCTTCACGACCGATACTGCATCCGCCTTGCGCGCCGTCGAACTTGAAGCCGACGTCATGCTGAAGGGCACCCGCGTGGATGGCATTTATACCGCCGATCCTGAAAAAGATTCGGCCGCCGTGAAATTCGACGAGATTACCTACGACGAAATCTACGCGAGAGGCTTGAAAATCATGGATTTGACAGCCACCACGCTCGCCCGTGACAATCGTTTGCCGATCATCGTTTTCGACATGGATACCGTCGGTAACCTCAAAAAAGTATTGACCGAGCAAAATATCGGAACTTACGTACATAATTAAAATTCTAAAAATAGAAAAGCTATGAGTGTGATTCAAAACGTAATGCAACATGCAGAAGAAAAAATGCTTCATTCGTTGACGTATTTAGAAGACGCCTTGTCGCGCATCCGCGCAGGAAAAGCGAATGTACATATTTTAGACGGAGTAAAAGTAGATTATTACGGCAGCATGACACCGCTTTCCAATGTAGCGACGATCTCGACGCCCGATGCGAAAACGATCACGGTTTTACCTTGGGAAAAAACGATGATCCGGCCGATTGAAAAAGCCATTCAAGATTCGGACGTGGGCATTACTCCGGAAAACAACGGCGAAATCATCCGCTTGGGCATCCCGCCGCTGACGGAAGAACGCCGCAAGCAATTGGTGAAATCGACTCGCGCAGAAGCCGAAAATGCTAAAATCGGTATTCGCAACGCCCGCCGCGACGCCAACGACGGCATTCGCAAAGCCACTAAGGAAGGAACGCCCGAAGACGACGGCAAAGAAACCGAAGGCGCCATCCAAAAATTACACGATAAATACCTGAAAAAAATCGATGAGGTATTGGCCGCGAAAGAAAAAGAGATCATGACCGTATAAGCGGAGAATCGTGAAAGGTTTAGTGGTCAAAAATACAGGTAGTTGGTATCAAATTCAAGCCGAAGACGGACGATTGATCGACGCCAAGCTCAAAGGGAATTTCCGTTTGAAAGGCATCCAAAGCACAAATCCGGTGGCGGTGGGCGACCGGGTTCTGCTCGAAGACAATGCCGAAGGGACGGCTTTCATTTACGAAATCGAAGACCGGAAAAACTACTTGGTACGGAAAGCTTCCAATCTTTCCAAACAATCGCAGGTGATTGCAAGCAATCTCGATCAGGTTTTTCTGATTGCTACCGTCAATCATCCGGTGACGACCACAACTTTCATCGACCGTTTTTTGGCGACTGCCGAGGCTTACCGCATTCCGGCCACGCTCTTTTTCAACAAGACCGACCGTTATTCCGAGGATGACAAGGAATACATGGACGCCTTGATCAATTTATACGAAACCATTGGTTATCCGTGTTATGCGATTTCGGCAACGGAAAATCAGGATTGGAGTTTCTTACTGGAATTATTGAAAAATAAAATTACGTTGTTTTCGGGACATTCCGGCGTAGGCAAATCTACATTGATCAACCGCTTAATTCCCGGATCGCGACAAAAAACACGGGAAATTTCGGAATATCACAATAAAGGGATGCACACGACGACGTTTTCCGAAATGCTGGCGTTGCCCGGCGGCGGTTATATTATCGATACGCCCGGCGTCAAAGGATTTGGCCTTTTCGATATGGAAGGTGTGGAAATCTCACATTATTTTCCGGAAATATTCCGGTTTTCTCATAATTGCCGGTTTAATAATTGCCGGCATTTGCAAGAACCCGGTTGCGCCGTGCGGCAAGCATTGGACAATCATTACATCAGCGAATCGCGTTATCGAAGTTACCTCAATATGCTTGAAGATAAAAATGAAAATAAATACAGGGAAGCGTTTTAAGATCCGGCGAAAAATGATTATGCAGGAAATCCACGATTATTTTTTTATTTGCGTGGGATTAGTTTTGTATGCATTGGGGTGGACGGGATTTTTGTTGCCCAACGAAATTATCACCGGAGGCGTAACGGGTATTGCCGCGTTGATTTCGTTTTCGGTTCATATTCCGGTCAGTATCCCGTATTTTTGCATCAATGCGGTTTTGCTGATCTTTTCGATTAAAATTCTCGGTTTTAAATTCAGTATCAAAACGATTATCAACGTATTGATATTGACATTCCTTTTATCGTTTCTGCCGCATTGGATTACCAAACCTTTGGTAGAAGGCGAGCTGTTTATGAATTGCATATTGGGCGGCATATTGTGCGGCATAGGCTTGGGCTTGGTTTTCAATTACAAAGGCAGCACGGGCGGAACCGACATTATCGCCATGATTATCAATAAATACAGACATGTATCGCTGGGAAAAGGGATTATGTTTTGCGATCTGGCGATTATTTCTTCCTCGTACCTGAAATTTCAAAACATCGAAAAAGTCGTTTACGGCTTGGTAGTTATGGGCGTTGTTTCTTACACGATTGATATGGTGATGAACGGCGCGCGGCAATCGGTGCAGTTTTTCATTTTCAGCAATAAATATGAGAAAATCGCAAATGCGATCAATCAGCAGGTGCATCGCGGCTGTACGTTGCTGGATGGCACGGGCTGGTATTCCAAAAAACCAGTGAAAGTCATTGTAGTGATGGTAAAGAAAAATGAATCTGTTTCCATTTTCCGCATAGTGAAGAATATCGACCCGAATGCGTTTATTTCCCAAAGTTCCGTGCGAGGTGTTTACGGACAAGGATTTGAAGAGATACACGAGTGACAAGTGGAAAAGCGAGCTGTCAAACAATTTTTAATCAACTATTTCGTTATATATCACGATGAAACCATTTGTTTTTGCTACGCATAACGCACATAAATTAGATGAAGTACAGGAGATTTTGGGAAACCAAATTCCCTTGTTGTCATTGCAAAATATTGATTGCAAGGAAGATATTCCCGAAACGGCAGATACTTTGGAAGGCAATGCTCTCCTAAAAGCGCGCTACGTATATGAAAACTACGGATACAATTGTTTCGCCGATGATACCGGATTGGAAATCGCGGCTTTGAACAACGCGCCGGGCGTTTATTCCGCGCGTTACGCCGGAGATTCCAAAGATCCGAAAGCCAATCGCGACAAAGTCTTAAAAGATTTGGAAGGAGCCGACGATTATTCCGCACGATTCCGCACGGTAATCGCCTTAATCATCGACGGGAAGGAACATTTATTTGAAGGAATTATTCAGGGAACGATCATCCGGGAAGAACGGGGAACGGCCGGCTTCGGCTATGATCCGATTTTCGTTCCGGAAGGATACGATCAAACATTTGCCGAATTAGGTGCAGATATTAAAAATACAATTAGCCACCGGGCGAAAGCCATTCAACAATTAAAACAGTTTTTATATGAAAAGAATTATTAATTCCTTATTGATCGCCGGTTTATCATTTTTATGCTTTACTTCGATCCAAGCGCAACCGGGAACATGGAAAACCTATACGGCTTACCAAAACGCGACCTTGACGGCCGCAACGTCGAATTATATCTTCGCCGTTTACGACGGCGCACTTCTCTCTTATTCCCCTTCGGATAAAGAAGTAAAAACCTATTCCTTCGACGACGGATTGAATGACGTCAAGATCGTACAAATGGCTTATTGTCCGAATGCCAAGGCTTTAGTTTTAGTTTATGAAAATTCCAATATCGACTTGTTTTACGGGCAAAATAATGTTGTGAACATTTCGGCCATCAAACAAGACACGAAATACACCAATAAAACGATCGACGGTATTTCCATTGAAGGAAATTACGCTTATCTATCGGCCGGTTTCGGGATTGTCAAATTAGATGTTGTCCGGCGGGAAATTAAGGATACATGGCCGGGGCCGCCCACAATGGCGGCTTGTCGGTGGGGAAATTATTTTTATGCCGCCACTAATGAAGGTCTCAAACGCGCATCAGAAACAGTTAATCTATTGGATCAGAGCAATTGGCAAAAAGTAACCTTGAATAATTTCACTGGAAATGAAACCAAAATCACTCAAATGCTGGTTTTCAAAGACAATTTGATTTTTTACGATAAAAGTAAAGTTTATTACATGACCAAGGAAGGAAGCATTCATTTGTTATTCGATGGTTCATTGAGAAGTATGACGGTTTTAAATGATCAATTAGTGCTATGTGTCTACAGTTTGCTATTCTTTTATACCGATGTTACTCAACCCAATAAAGCGGTTAGAGTAACAGCCAACTCGATCAGTTCGTACAATTCATCCAATACTTATTGGATTGCTCAACCTGAAGCCGGCCTTGCGGAAATCAAACGGGAAGCAAACTCGACCGAATATACCGTTCTTACTTCCGGAATCCAAATCAACAGTCCGGCGCGAAATTATATGTTTTATCTTACTTACACCGCTAATAAATTATTAGTTGTAGGAGGGGGACGGGCTGCCGACCGCGACAATAAACCGGGTACTTTGATGATTCTGGAAAACGGGAAATGGACGAATTTCAACGATGCACGAATCGCTCAAGCCGCCGGGTTGAGTTGGGTGCGCGATTTTACTTCAGTTGCCGTAGATCCGCGCAATCCGAAACATTATTTTGTAGCCAGCTACGGCGAAGGTGTTTACGAATTTAACGATACGACTTTTGTCAATCGTTATACAATCGGTAACAGTTCCTTACAATCAGCTTTACCTACTAATCCCAATGCCGATCATTTCGTCCGCGTGGATGGCTTGGTTTACGATAAAAATAATAATTTGTATATGGTCAATGCCGGCGTGCCCAATTCAATCAGTACCTATACCGCTTCCAATACATGGAAATCTTTTTATAATACAAAAATTATTTCGTGCGTTCCCAACTTACTGATTGTCACCAAAGATAATTGGAAATGGGGAAATATTTACCGCGAAAAGCCGGGTGTTTTCGCTTTCGACGATAGCAGCGCCGAAGTTCGCTTGTATTACAATAATCGTTTTATTGATCAACAAGGAAACGATATTGGAGCCTCTATGTATTATTGCATAGTAGAAGATCCGGGCAACGGCAGCATTTGGGTAGGCACCGATAACGGGCCGGTCAGTTTCGCTCCCGCCGGCAACAAATCTATCGAAACAATGTTGGACGAAGGTGTCTGCAACCGTATTATTCTGACCGATCAGGAAGGCTCCGGCTATTATCTGATGGCGGGACAACGTGTTAAAACAATCGCTGTGGACGGCGCAGGCCGTAAGTGGCTCGGCAGCGAAAATGGAGGCGTTTTCATGGTGGACGATTCTGACCGTTCCAATGTGATCGTCGAAAACTTTACGACCGATAATTCGCAATTGATCTCCAATAATATTGTTTCCATTGCCATCAACAACGAATCGGGTGAAATATTTATCGGAACCGATAAAGGTCTGGTTTCATACATGAGCGACGCCGTGCAGGGATCAAGTGATTTTTCCAATGTCTATGCTTTCCCGAATCCGGTAAAACCCGGAAACCGGAATCAAGTGACCATCACCGGATTGATGAGCAATTCGACCGTCCGCATCACGGATATGGGCGGTAACCTGATTAGTCAAGGCTCTTCGCGTGGCGGACAATATGTCTGGAATTGCGCCGACCTCAACGGAAATATAGTGAAAGCAGGAATTTACCTCGTATTGGCCGCCACTCCCGACGGAGCGCAAGGCGTAGCGACTAAAATTATGGTAATCAATTAAGACAGAACTCGACTTTTATATTTTTTTATACATCGCAGGTTTTCCTAATTGGAAGAAAAGCCGTACTTTTGTATGTTTTATAACATAAAAAAGAAAAGAATCAAATACAATAATAAAATTTAAATTTATGGCAAAAGTAGATTTAGGAAAGTATGGCATCGACACGAATATACCTGTCGTGTATAATCCGTCGTATGAAGAGCTTTATCAAGCGGAAGTAAATCCTGCAAATGAAGGATTTGAAAGAGGCGTAGTCACCAACACCGGCGCCGTGTCGGTCGATACGGGTAAATTCACCGGACGTTCCCCGAAAGACCGTTACATCGTAGAAGATGTAGTCACCAAAGATACGATTTGGTGGGACGGCAATATCAACAAACCGGTTTCGCCCGAAATTTGGGACGACTTAAAAGCTAACACGATCAAGCAATTAAACACTGCTAAAAAATTATACGTAGTCGATACTTTCTGCGGAACCAACGCGGACACACGCATGAAAGTGCGTTTCATCGTAGAAGTAGCTTGGCAGGCGCATTTTGTGACCAATATGTTTATCCGTCCTTCGCATTACGAATTGGCTAATTACGGCGAACCTGATTTCGTCGTTTTCAACGGTTCCAAAACCACCAATCCGAAATGGAAAGAACAAGGATTAAATTCGGAAGTATATGTTTTGTTCAACCTTACGGAAAAAGAACAAATCATCGGTGGCACGTGGTACGGCGGCGAAATGAAAAAAGGCATGTTCTCCATGCAAAACTATTACCTGCCGTTGAAAGGCATTGCTTCGATGCACTGCTCGGCCAACGTCGGCGAAAAAGGCGATGTAGCCGTATTCTTCGGATTGTCGGGAACCGGTAAAACTACGCTTTCGGCCGACCCGAAACGTTACCTGATCGGTGACGACGAACACGGCTGGGACGATAAAGGCGTTTTCAACTACGAAGGCGGTTGTTATGCCAAAGTCATTGATTTAAGCCAGGAAAACGAACCCGATATTTGGCGCGCCATCCGTCGCGACGCTCTGTTGGAAAATGTAACTGTGAAACCCGACGGAACGCCCGATTATTCCAAAGAAGCCTCCAAAACGGAAAATACCCGCGTATCGTATCCGATTTATTTCATCAATAAAATTGTGTTGCCTTCGCGCGCCGGTCACGCCAGCAAGATCATTTATTTGAGCGCCGACGCTTTTGGCGTGTTGCCTCCCGTATCGATTTTGGACGAAAAATCGGCTCAGTATCACTTCCTTTGCGGTTATACTTCCAAGTTGGCCGGAACGGAACGCGGCATCACCGAACCGCTTCCCTCGTTCTCGCCTGCATTCGGCGAAGCTTTCTTGACATTGCATCCAACTCAATATGCAAGCGTGTTGGCTAAAAAAATGAAAGAACACAACGCCACCGCTTATTTGGTCAACACCGGCTGGAACGGCACCGGCAAACGGATCTCGATCAAAGATACCCGCGCCATCATCGACGCTATCATCGACGGTTCAATTGAAAAAGCGGAAACAGTAAATATTCCCGTCTTGAACTTAGTGGCTCCTAAAAAATTGAACAACGTGAGCGAAGGTATTCTTGATCCGCGTGATACTTATGCTAATAAGGCGGAATGGGAAGAAAAAGCGAAATCGCTGGCAGCCAAGTATATCAAGAACTTTGAGCAATATTTGCCGGAAGGGAAGGAATTGTTGGCGAGCGGGCCGCAATTGTAATGACTTTGAGAATTTCAGGCTTTCCAAGCTTTAAAAACTTGGAAAGCCTTATAAAAAATTACCGATTTTTGTGGGCAGTAATTTTAATTTATTTGCTCGTAAAAATCGCTTTATTTTCCACTTGTTTCTTCTGGGATAGCGTCGCTACTTTATCCAAACCCAGCCTTTTCCTCTATGAACATAATTTCTCTTCGCTGAATTTCCCGTCCGATACCGTCGATGATAATTTGTTGTTATCCGGCATAATGGCTGGCATTTGGAAAATTTTCGGTTGCAATTTGATTGTTTCTCATTTGTTTTTCACCATTATCGGATTAATCTTCATTTATCAATTATTCCGGCTTTGCACGCTATTTATTCCGCAAGCAAATGCTTTCCCGTTTATCTTTTTATTAGTTATTTCCGATCCGGCTGTCGTCACTCAATCGCTGTTGATTATGACGGATTTATTCATGCTTCTTTTCGCTGTCATGAGCATCCGCTACATTTTGGAAAATCGCAAAATCGCTTTGACTTTTTCTTTGCTGGCGCTTTCTTTGTTGCGAGCCAGAGGATTGTGCATGAGCGCGGGAATTGCATTCGGATATTTCGTTTATTTAATTTATCAAAACCAATGGAAAATTTCTTTCAAACAAGTGAAACAAGCGATTTTACCTTTCCTTCCGGCCATTTTGTTTTTCACTGGCTTTTACCTTTACCGGCAAATGATGTTTGGTGGTTATTATTATATACGTGAAGATAATGCTTGGTCGTCCCATTATCATTGGGTGAACTTTAAGCAATTGATTATCAATGTGGCGGCTACCGGAAGATGTTTTCTCGATTACGGCAGAATTTTCATTTGGATCGTTTTGATTTTCCTGGGATTGAAATTCGGCATCAAACGTTTGTTTCGGAAAGAAATACAAATCCCATTGATCTTTTTTGCAGCAACGTTTTTTTGTTTGTTGTGTATCACGCTACCGTTTACTAATCCCGTCGGATTCCGGTATTTTATGCTGCAATATATTCTGGTTGCTTTGGTTGCCGGAAAACTTTTATTCGCTTTGTTGAAAGAAAAGCAAGCTAAAATCATCAGTATTTTATTGATTCTCGGATTATGGTCGGGTCATTTTTGGATTTATCCTGAAAAAATTCCGATGGCTTGGGATACGACTTTAGCGCATCTACCTTATTACGATTTGCGTCAAGATATGCTCCGTTATTTGGATGATAATCAAATAGATTACAAGGAAACAGCTTCTTTTTTCCCCGCAGCTGCCGGTGGGAAATTCATTGATTTATCGACCGACGAACGACAATTTGCCGCATTGGATTTTCAGGCTAATAAATATGTGATTTACAGTAACATTGCCAATTGGAGCGACGAAGACATCGACACTGTCCAAACTTGGATCAAAGAAAAAGAATTTGTCTGGAGAGGTGTCTTTATACGGATTTATCGGAATCCGGCAAAATAATCCGGATGATTTATTCCGGCTTCATTGCCAACAAAATTTTCTCTCGCTCGTCCAAACCATATTTGTTATATTCCGCCAATGAAATTTGTACCGGACAAAAACGGAATCCCACTTCTTCCAATCGTTTACCATAGTCTTGCCCATAAATCCGGCAATGATTTTTCTGTCCGAAAATCCGTTCGCGTTCGTCCGGCGCGATAATGGAAAAATCCTCCAATGTTGCGGTTAATGTATTCGAGAGCGGGACTTGCAAAATCGCCTTGCCGCCCGGCTTGAGTATGCGGAACAATTCTTTCATCGCTTTCCGGTCATCGGGAATATGCTCCAAAACATGATTGCAAATAATCAAATCGAAAAAATTATTTTCATGGTCAATCGCTGTTATATCCATGTATTTTACATGCTTCGGATAAGAATATCCTTCTTCAAATTTATCTCCACAAATATAATTTTGATGCTTGATTTTTTTCTGAAAAACCGGATATAAACAATCTTCGGGAGCGATATGCAAAATATTGATTTTTTCTTGATTATTAAATAAATGCAAATAATCTTTGACATAGAGGTACACCAGCCGGTCTCTTTCGGCCGCTTGGCAAATGGGGCATTCTTTTTTTCGTCGGCCTGCGCCGATAATTTGTTTTTCGTCGGCAGCCAAACTTTCTGTTCCGCAGAAAACAAAATTGCGCAACGAACTGTTACAATTCGGACAATAATAGCGATTCCCGTAGTAATAACTTTTTTTAAGAAAGCGTTTGAATTTCATTTATCTGTTTTATTTGTAACTAAACGCTTATTTCCCAGCAATATTGCAAAATTAGAATAAAATCCTCTCGTAAATTTCTGAAATTATGACTTTATTTGTATTTTTGTAAAGATTTTCAGATATTTTTTAAAATTAGTTTCTCTGATGTTAAATAAGTTGCATAGAATTATACATCTTGCCGATATAGTAGAAGATGTAAAAATACAAAATAAAATAAGCATCCGTGAAGAAGTCCTCAATTATTATGCACTTAACAGCAAAGAGCAGGGAATAACCGGAGAAAAATATTGTGACCGGGAAATCCTTGTTTCGTTAACTACTTATGGGAAACGCATTCATCAAGTATATTTGACTATCGAGTCACTGATGCAACAAAGTATGAAGCCGAATCGAATCCTACTTTGGATAGATTCTCGTTATCAAAATCAGCCATTGCCCCAATTATTGCAACAACAAACAAAAAGAGGGCTGGAAATTGCTTTTTGTAAAGATATTGGTTCTTATACAAAATTAATTCCGGCATTGAAACAGTATCCGAATGACATTATTATCACCGTAGATGATGATGTTTATTATAATACTACTATGATTGAGAATCTTGTTTCCGCTTATTTACAAGATCCTCATTCTATTTATTTCAATCGGGGATTTGAAATTCTATTAAAAAAAGACAATCAATTGCGTTCATACAATCAATGGCCGTCGATTACTTCGCCGGAGAGTTCGCCCTTGAATTTCCCAACGGGAGTAGGAGGCGTACTTTATCCGCCTCGCTGTTTTCCCGAAGAAGTATTCAACGAATCTGTCTTCACAACAATATGCCCGTTGGCTGATGATGTATGGTTCAAAGCGATGACGTTATACAATGGCATCCCAAGTAAAAAAGTAGTCACCGTTTCGATTACAGGCGACGAATTTTTAGTCAATAGGTCCACGCAAGATATTGGATTAAAATTACAAAACAATGGACAAAAACAAAATGACAAACAACTGAAAGCCGTATTTGAGAAGTATAATTTATTTCCTCTGTTGACAAGATGTCGGTAAAAAAAGAAATGGTCAACGGCGTTTTTTGGACTGCTATACAAAAATATTCGGGAATTGTAGTTCAATTGATTGTTTCTGCGGTCTTAGCTCGATTGCTTCCTGTGGAAGACTTTGGGATTGTAGCTATTGCTATTGTCTTGATTCAATTTCTCACTATTTTTGCCGATATGGGAGTAGGTTCGGCGATTGTGCAAAATAAAAATTTATCCGTCCGCGACTTAAACGATATCTATTCTTTTACCGTCTATGCGGGTATTGTACTATCCGTTTTATTTTTCTTTGCTGCTGATTGGGTTGCTGCATTTTATGATAAAAGCGCATTGATTGTCATTTGTCGGATTTTGTCGGTCAATTTGTTTTTTCTTGCGATAAACGTTGTGCCTAATGCATTGATTCTTAAAGATAAGAAGTTCAAGTTTATTGCCAAGCGTACCTTGATTTTGCAATTAATCAGCGGCGTTATTTCCATCGTCTTTGCATATAAAGGATTTGGATTGTATTCGTTACTTATTTCGCCTATTTTTACAGCCATAGGTGTTTTTATTTTTAATTATCGGAAAAATCCTCAGCGGTTTTTTATCCGGTTTTGTTTAGCGCCTCTCAAAAAAATATTTTCATTTTCCTTTTATCAATTCTTATTTAGCTTCATTAATTATTTCTCACGCAATATGGACAAATTGATTATTGGAAAATACTTGACTTTGTCGGATTTAGGCTATTACGAAAAATCATACCGTTTGATGATGCTGCCGATGGAAAACGTGACGAGCGTGATAACTCCCGTGATGCATCCCGTTTTGACTACTTTGCAGAACGACAAAGCAGGATTGGCAACTCACTATAACAAAATAATCAAGCTGTTGGCAACGATCAGTTTTCCATTGGGAATATTGCTTTATTTCCTTGCCACAGAGATTATTCGTATTGTTTTTGGCAATCAATGGGATAATTCTATTCCCGTTTTCAAAATTTTAACGCTTTCGCTGCCTTTTCAAATGATTCTTTCTTCTACCGGAGCTATTTATAAGGCGGCTGGAAAAACGAACTGGATGTTTTACAACGGATTGAGCAATTCGATATTCACTGTCGCCGGATTTGTTTTGAGCGCCTACTACTTCAAACGGATTGAGGCCGTCGCTTGGTCGTGGAATATTAGTTTATTGATCAATACATTTGTATCTTATTTAATTTTGTATAAAATAGCGCTGAAATCATCTATTGTAACGATGATCAAAACAATGTTTTATCCTTTCATCAATGCCGTTTTGATTGCTTGGACTATAGAAAGTACGCAACATTTTTATGCTTTCAATATGTATTTATCGTTGATTGTCAAAGTTTTGATTGCTTTGTTAGTGAGTTATTTATGTGTATCTTTGAGTGGACAGTATAATATTAAGGAGATGGTGAAGCAAGGATTGGAATATATTCATCAGAGGAAAGGTAATTAAAATCTCCGAAAGGCATGAATAAAAATTGAACAAAATTTCACTATTGAAATGAAAAAGTCTATCTTTGTAATTGTTAAAAGAATATCGTATGAAAAAATATTTCTTTATCTATCTACTCGCAAGTTGCCTGCTAAACAACGGCTTCTCTCAAACCGCCGAAAACAATCCATCCCATTGGCGCCTCAATCTTTCCGGCGGCTTAGGATACTTGACGGCATCGACCGCCGGCGAAGAACAAGATTTAATTGACTTCGGATTTAGCTCTCAAGACGTCAAAGATGCTTATAACGATTTGAAATGGGGTTGGCAGGGAAATGCCGATATTTATTATCTATTTCATAAAAATTTCGGTGTTGGATTGAAATATACTTTCTTTGCAAACAAAGGAAAATTAAGTACTGGTTTTATAACTGAAGATGTACCGATTGTTACAAGCGATGGTTCTATTCGTATTTATGATGTAGCGCATTACTATTATTCCAAAGAAAAAGATAAGCTCCATTATATCGGTCCTTCTTTTTTTGCTCAAATACCTATTACAAATACACGATTTAGAATATCTGCTTTGGTATCATTGGGTTATGTTCGATATAAAAGTAATTATGAGGGTTTTTTCGCAAGTAGGACTACGTTTGATTCAAATAATATTAGTTGGAATTATTTTCCTTCAATACCTGAATATACTTCACCAGAACGCATTTCTATTATGCAGTTTGTTCTTACCGGAAACACTCTCGGAATGGATGCCGGAGCAGGAATAGAATATGCTTTAACCAGCCACATTGCCGTGGGCTTGGATCTCAATTATTTTTATTCCAAACTAAATAAAGTAACAATCAAGCAAGGGAAAGTTGCATACGATACAACGTTAGAAGAATTGAACGGAAAGAAAGCGGATTTGTCTCGTTTAGATCCGTCTTTAAGCATTAAATTCTATTGGTAATTTCCTCATAGATCCGCAGTAGCTCCTTTTCCTGCGTTCCCCACAAATACTTCGTTTCCACCGCCTTGATACACGCAGGAATAAACGTTTGATACCGGTTTTCAGCTAACAAATCAATTAAAGCAGCAGCCACCGTCCCCGCATCATGCGGATCGACGCAGACGCCAATTTGATCCGTTTGAATAATCTCGGCAATATGCCCGAAATCGGAACCAACAACAGGCAATCCAAACGCCGCATACTCAAATAATTTGATCGGAAGAATCAATTGATTGGTGCGATTTTTCGGAAAAAGACAAAAAGCAATTTTGCTCTGCCTGTAATACTCCGTCACCTTCTCCAAAGGCAACATACCTGCGAAAAACACTTGATCTCCCAACGATTCGCGATGAATCACCGCCTCGACTTTCTCCTGCAAAAATCGGTCGTTGAACGCGCCGACCATCACACAGCGGAAAACATGCCCGCGCTTTTTTGCTTCAATCAAACCGGCAAGCATCAAAAAAATTCCTTTCGATTCGGTAATCGAACCGCTGTAAATCACATCAAACCTTCGCGGTTCTTTCATTCGGACTAAAGGATTGAAAGGTGCAAAATAAGAGTAATTATAGACAATCGCCGTGCGCGGATTTTCCTTGCGAAAACGCGAAGCGACATTTTCTTCCGTCGCAATCAAATAATCGGCTTTCTTCAACCATTTTTTTTCGGCTCGCAAGGCGGGAAGATCGTTCAACAATACTTTCCAAAGGGAGCGCCGGCGCCAATAATCTTTTAAATTCTCCGGAAACGGTTCGTGCGCATCGTAAATAATTTTGGGATGTTGCGGCAACCGGCGCAATTTCAATGCAATCCGGCACAATTCCACATCGTGCAAATGATATACATCAGCCTGAACCTGCCGCGCCGCTTGAAATAAATCACTCAAAAACAGTTGCCGGAACACAGCCAACTTCGACCGGAAATCCGCGCCTTTTGTCAGCCGTTTTAATTGGATTAAACGGATATGATCTTCGGTGTAAACATCCGATTCGCAATCGCCGTAACCGATATGAACAACTTCGTAGCCGTTGGCGGCCAGCGTAAGCGCTTCTTTCTTATAAATCCGGTCGTCCGACAAATCGTGGCGGCAGGACAGCATGCAAACGAGAGGTTTTTTAGATTCCGGCATCGACAATTAAATTTTACGCAAGAACAATATATTATCCACTTGCGGCACGTAATCCTCCTTTTTCTTATTCAATTTATACAAGCGCGATAGTTGAATCCCGTACCGCTGGGAAATGCTGTACATCGAATCGCCGGAACGTACAATATGTGTATAATGAGGCTCATCGGCTTGCTTTTTCTTTTTCTCCAAATAAATAATATCGCCTTGTACCAACGGAAAACCGGCGGGAATTTCGTTGTATTTCAACAAATCTTTGGCTTTGAATCCCAGATCGGCGGCGATTTTTTCAACGCTGTCGCCTGCGCCGGCCACGACATATAACAAGTCGAACGTTTTATAAACCGTCCGAGCCAAGGCCGGCTGCTTGGAAAATCCTTTTCCTACACGAAGATCATAGCGAAATAACTCATAATCTTCAATCAAACGAATTAATTTTTGTGCGTAAGCCGGATCGGTGGCATAACCACAAGCCGACAAACCTTTAGCCCAGCCTTCGTAATCGGTCATTTCCAATTCAAATAAAACGGTATAACGCTTTTTCCCGGATAAGAAACGGGAATGATCTTCAAACGATTCATGGGCGTTTTTATAGACGCGGAAACAATCGTCGGGACTGTCGTCGGCGCGAAAAATCCGGTCGCCCTGCCAATCGCTCTGGCACTTGATTCCGAAATGATTGTTGCTCTCTTTCACAAACTTACTTTGCCCCGCGCCCGATTCGAGAATACCTTGCGCCAGAGTGATGCTGGCGGGAATTCGGTAACGCTGCATGTGATCGACCGCCAAATCGCTGAACTGATTAATGTACTGCAAATAAACGGTTGACTGCTTTTGCGCCGGCGCAACTCCGCACATTAAACAGCAAATTCCTAAAAATAAATAACGATAGAGTTTCATATTTGAAGCGAATGATTTATATTTGTATAAAATATTTTATCATGGAAAAGCGCAATCTTTCTGCAAATATAACAGTTTGCGATTACAATGAGTTGAATCTCACGGAAAAAAATTTAGTCGATGCCGCCAAAGCTGCTTCCCTGAAGGCTTACGCGCCCTATTCGAAATTTCAGGTTGGAGCTGCCGCCTTATTGTCCGACGGGCAAATTGTCGCCGGCAATAATCAGGAAAATGCTGCGTATCCATCGGGATTGTGCGCCGAACGAACGACTTTATTTTACGCCAACGCCACATTTCCCGAAACTTCCGTTACCACGATGGCCATCGCCGCTTTCACGAACGGCGATTTTACCGACGATCCGGTGACTCCCTGCGGCTCGTGCCGGCAAGTCTTGCTGGAAACGCAATTTCGTTACGGGCAACCGATTCGTTTGATTCTTTACGGAAAAAAAGCCGTTTTCATTGTCGAAAAAAGCGCCGACCTGCTTCCTTTGGCTTTCAATCCAGACGCGCTAAAGCCGCTTTAACGCGCTCCATCGCCTCGATCAACTGCTCGTCGGCCGCAGCGTAAGAAAAGCGAATGCAATCGGGCGCGCCGAAAGCCAAGCCTCCGACGGCGGCCACATGTCCTTCTTCCAGCAAATACATTGCCAAATCGGCGGAATGTTCGATGCGTTTTCCTTTGTATGAGCGGCCGATATAGGCGCTGCAATCGGGGAATAAATAAAACGCGCCTTCGGGATGGTTCACTTTCAACCCGGGAATACCGGACGCTAAATCAATCATCAAATTGCGCCGGCGTTCAAAAGCCTGCCGCATGGTTTCCACGCATTCCTGCGAACCGGTATAAGCAGCTTCGGCGGCTTTCTGTGCAATCGAATTAGGCCCGGAAGTATATTGTCCCTGCAATTTGATGCAAGCGGCGGCAATCCATTGCGGAGCAGCAATCCAGCCCAGACGCCAGCCTGTCATTGCGTAAGCTTTGGATACGCCGTTGACGATCACCACACGATCGCGAATCGCTTCAAACTGAGCGATGCTCGCGTGTTTGCCTATATAATTGATGTGTTCGTAAATTTCATCGGAAATAACTGTGATATTCGGATACTTCGCCAATATTTCGGCCAAGCCTTGCAATTCATCGTGAGAATACACGCTGCCCGACGGATTCGAGGGCGAGCAAAGAATCAACGCCTTCGTTTTCGACGTAATAGCCGCTTCCAATTGTTGCGGAGTGATTTTGAAATTCTGGTCGATGCCGGCCGTTACAATCACATTCGTTCCTTCGGCCAATTTCACCATTTCCACATAGCTGACCCAATACGGAGCCGGAACGATCACCTCGTCGCCCGCACCGACAATCGAAAGCAACACATTGCAAACCGCTTGCTTCGCGCCGTTGGAACAGACAATTTGCGCCGGCGAATAATCCAAACCGTTGTCGCGCTTCAATTTATTCGCAATCGCCTTTCGCAAGGACAGATAGCCCGGCACCGGCGAATAAAACGAGAAATTCTCGTCGATCGCTTTCTTGGCAGCGGCTTTAATCAAATCGGGAGTAAAGAAATCGGGTTCTCCCACACTCAGGTTAATCACATCAATCCCCTGCGCTTTCAACTCATCGCTTTTTTGCGACATGGCTAATGTTTCGGAGGGAGACAAAGCGGCTAATCGTTCGGAAACTTGAGGCATAATTATTCAACGTTTAAAATGGACACAAAAATACGGAAGATTTTTTGGTAAAAAAAATTATATGCAAAATGGCGCGCAAATAGACCTTTAGAAATTCTACTAATAATGATTACGACAATCAGGCAACAATATTAGTGATTGCGAAAAAGGGCAAGATGCTGTCTTGTATTGCGGTATGAATGGATGTGGTTGAGAAGTTATTTGGAGTATTTACCTAAATCTGAATTATTTTTGTTATTTTTGTCCGTAATCAGAATAATAATGAATAAACAGAACAGAAATAACGATAAATTGCAAATTCGCAACAGCACAGCCGAGTTTCTGACTTTTGCCTATCAGTCGAAAGGTGATGGAATAGAGGTGCGTGTGCAAGACGACACAATATGGTTGTCGCAAAAAAATATGGGATTGCTGTTTGATACTTCCATCGACAATATTAGTTTACACATAAAAAATATCTATACCGAAGGAGAATTAAACGAAATTTCAACTACCGAGGATTACTCGGTAGTTCAACAAGAAGGTAGTCGCGAGGTTTGCAGAATAGTAAAGCACTACAATCTGGATGCCATTATTGCCGTAGGTTATCGTGTAAATTCTAAACGAGCAACAGCGTTTCGGCAATGGGCAACAGGGATTTTGCG
>JAISKG010000234.1 GCA_031261015.1 Dysgonamonadaceae bacterium
CGGCGGGTATTTGTTTTTATTTCAATGATTTATTGATCAATATATTAGGAATATTTTTGTTGATTTGGGCCAATTCTTACGACAGCGCGGATGGGCAACTTGCGCGGATGACGAATCAAAAATCGGCCTTAGGCCGCATTTTAGACGGAGCTTGCGGCGATTTCTGGTTCGCTTCGATTTACATTGCTATTGTTTGCCGTTTGTGGCCGTTATGGAGTTTTTGGATCCTGATTGTAGCCTTAATCAGCGGGCTTTGCCATGGCAAACAGGCCGCCATGGCGGATTATTACCGCAACGTTCACCTCTTGTTTTTGAAAGGCAAGAAAGGAAGCGAACTGGACAATTCAAAGGAATTGGGCGAAAAATACCCGTTAATCAGCTGGCGTAAAGAACCCTTAGTGAAATTTTTCGAGAAAATTTACCTCAGTTATACGCGTGGACAAGAATCGTGGACGCCTCAATTGCAAAAAATGCTGCAGCTGATTCATGAGCGGTACCACGATTTGGCTCCTGAAGAATTTAGACAAACTTTCCGCGAAAAAAGCTTGCCCTTAATGAAATATACCAATATGCTTTCGTTCAATCTACGATCAATTGTTTTATTTATCAGTATATTAATCAATTATCCGTGGATTTATTTTATATTTGAATTAACGGTAATGAACGGAATGTTGTTGTACATGGTGCGCAGACACGAAACTATTTGTAGTCAATTTACAAAAGAATTAGAGAATGATCCGAATTGATAAAATCAAAGGAATCCTGTTTGATTACGGCGCTACGATCGACAGCAATGGCAAACACTGGGCGGAAGTGCTGTGGGAGGCTTACGTTGCAAATCAAGTTCCCGTCACGAAAGAAGCCTTCCGCGAAGCCTACGTTTACGGCGAACGTTATTTAGCCACTCATCCTGTAATTCAACCGGAACATACATTCAAGGATATACTGCTCGCAAAAACCGAAATTCAGTTAAAATGGCTGGAAGAATCCGGTTTTTTGCCTCAAAACGGTAATTCTTCGGCTTATTCCTTTGCCATTTCAAATCAATGTTATAACTTTGTACGTTCTACGTTAGCGAACGCAGTTCCCGTTTTGGAGCGTTTAGCTTCAAACTATCCGATGGTTTTGGTTTCCAATTTTTATGGGAATATCGAAACTGTGTTGAAAGATTTCAAATTGATTCAGTATTTTCAGCAAATTATAGAATCGGCAGTAGTTAAAATAAGAAAACCCGATCCGGCAATTTTCGGATTAGGAGCAGAAGTTTTGCATCTTGCCCCATCGGAAACGGTTGTAGTCGGCGATTCTTACCGGAAAGACATTATTCCTGCAGCAAGCCTCGGATGTCAAACGATTTGGCTCAAAGGTGCGGCTTGGGAAGAAGAAACTACGGAAAGTTCCGCCGATGCAATTATTTCCGATTTTAGCGAATTGATTCCGATTTTGATAGAAAAAAAATAACAAACGACTGACGTTGTTTCTCAGCCGCTTAAATAATATAATCAATAAAAATAAAAAGTTATGGAAAAGGTACAGATTAAAGAAGCTAAAGGCAAATTAGGTGTCTTGGTTATTGGAGTCGGAGGCGCGGTCGCCACGACCTTCATTGCCGGAACGCTGATTGTTCGTAAAGGATTAGGCATTCCTGTGGGTTCAATTACCCAATTGGCAACTATCCGGTTGGGTAAGAGAGAGGAAAATCGTTTCCCGAAGATCAAAGACGTAGTGCCTTTGGCAGATTTAAAGGATATCGTATTCGGCGGTTGGGACATTTTTGAAGAAGATACCTACACGGCTGCTCGCAACGCCGAAGTATTAACCGTAGAAGACTTGGACAAAGTCAAAGACGAATTACAAGCTATCAAACCGATGAAAGCGGTTTTCGATCAAAATTACGTCAAACGCCTGCACGGAACTTGGGTGAAAGAGGCTCCGACCAAATGGGATTTGAAAGAAGCTGTTCGTAAAGACATCCAAGAATTCAGAGCGAAAAACAATTTGGACCGCGTAGTTTGCATCTGGTGCGGAAGTACGGAAACGTTCTTGAAAGCCGGCGAGATCCACGAAACGCTTCCCGCTTTCCAACAAGCCCTAAAAACCAACCACGAAGACATTGCACCTTCGATGATCTACGCCTACGCTTGCTTGGAAGAAGGAGTTTCTTACATCGCCGGAGCGCCGAACTTGACGGTCGATACTCCTGCTTTATGGAATTACGCCATCGAACAAAAAACGCCGATCAGCGGAAAAGACTTCAAAACCGGTCAAACCATGTTGAAAACCGTTCTTTCTCCGATGTTGAAAACGAGAATGTTAGGCTTAGAAGGCTGGTTCTCGACCAACATTCTGGGAAATCGCGACGGCGAAGTATTGGATGATCCGGGTTCGTTCAAAACGAAGGAAGAATCCAAACTTTCCGTCATTGATAATATTTTGCAACCGGAATTGTATCCCGAATTGTACGGCAATATTTACCACAAAGTACGTATCAATTATTATCCGCCCCGCAAAGACAATAAAGAAGGCTGGGATAATATCGACATCTTCGGTTGGCTGGGCTACCCGATGCAATTGAAGGTGGATTTCCTTTGCCGCGACTCGATTTTGGCAGCTCCTTTGTGCTTGGATTTATGCTTGTTCAGCGACTTGGCTCAACGCGCCGGCATGTCGGGTATCCAATCGTGGTTGTCGTTCTATTTCAAGAGTCCGATCCACGATCGCGAACACATTGCCGAACACGATTTGTTTATTCAATATACGAAATTGAAAAACACGTTGCGCCAGATTATCGGGGAAGAAACGATTGATTATCTGGATTAATTATTGATAGAGAACGCGGATGACACGGATAGCGCGGATTTTCGCAGATTTTATTTTTGTTTATCAATGAACTATAAAAACAATATCTGCGAAAATCCGCGCTATCCGT
>JAISKG010000264.1 GCA_031261015.1 Dysgonamonadaceae bacterium
TCAACGCGTTATTATAGTCGGAAGTCATGACCAATTCGCGCGAAAGATACGGCCGGATTTCTTCGTAAGGAACCCAAAACAAAGGATTGTTGCTCGTGCCGCCGTAATAATAATCTTCACGCACCATCAGCGGGCAAATCGCAATGATCTGCGACTTGAAAGAGCCGGAAGCCTCGTCGAAATACCAACCTTCTTTCACCATATACATCGTCACTTCCTCGCTTGGAATATCGCCGTCTTCAACGATATAACGTTTGTTGTTTCCCGCATTTTGGGCAACATACAAAATCTGGTATTTTTTCAGAATATCTCGTTCAAAATCCAGTTTTTGATCGTCCGTAAACACTTCTCTTTCACCGACGTAGTTATAAGCGGTGATTTTCCCGTCGGCCAGCAATTTAAATAATAATGTAAATAGATTGACACGGTTTCCGATAGGTTGTGTCGGATAATACAACGCGCCGTTGTTGGCTTTTTTCAGATCGATATTCCGGTAAATCTCGCGCAACCAGGGCACATGTCCCGGCGTTTTCGATTCTTCCTGATTCTTAATTCTGGCGCGCTCGGTCAAAGCCGGTGTATTCTCGGTCGCAGCTGCTTCCGAAGGACGTTGCCGTGCCGGCCTGCGTTGCGTTTGTTCTTGCGAAAAACCAGCTTGCGTTCCTGCTAACAGCAAGCCAACTAAACAGATATAATAAATTGCTTTCATATCGGTAAAAAAGAAATGTCAATTAATAATAATTTCCGTGGCCGTTTTTAAAGTCCGTTCATCTCCGCCGGGGCCGGGACTTTTAACCATAACTCCCCGGATGTAAGCTCGTTTGCCACGGTTTAAGTTGCGTATCAAGCTTTTCTGGCGTTCGGAAAAACGCGCTCCGTCCGAAATTTCCGTCAACGTCATACCCATGCCGTCGGTCGTCACCAATTCAAAACGCAAAACGGTAAAGGCGGTGTTGAGAATTCCGTCGTCGATGGCGGCTTTCAATACGTCCACATTGGCTAAAGCAGCTTTAGACAAAGGTCCGCCGGTGAATTTATCCGCATTTCCGTTGGCATCGGGAACAGACAAATAAGCCATCGGATCAGGTAATTTGCGCACGCGGAACGATTTTTTCCCCATTTCCAACGAACGTCCGTCGGCTGTTTTAGCAACAACCGTAATCACGGCATCTTCGCCTATTTTAGAGGGTTTTGCAACCCAAATATCATTGGATTTGCGCGTCAGCGAACCATTGTTGATCGTCGCCGTCACATTTTGGCTCACCATACCGGGGGCTGCAATGCTGATGTCGTTGTCGATGCCGGCGTAAAGCACGTTCATCAATACCGGCGCAATCGTCGCACTGGGTTCAACCACAAAATATTGCTCGGAAAAATTTTCTGTAAGGGTTGAACCGTCGCGTCTTGGCATTTCAATGTAACCTTGAACGGAAAACGTTCCGGTTGAAGCGGCCCTTACGGCAAATTGCCCGTTCAGGCTGGGATCCATCCATTGATTATTCACAAAAATTTTCGGAGTTTGCGTAGAATCCTGAGCGACCAAACCGATGTGCGCGCGATATTCGCTGCCACGCATCACAATTTGGGCATCGGGAATCACAAATGCCTTGATTTTATTTACACGAAAATCGGTTAAGTCAACGTTTTTCAACAAATCTCCCAAAACTTCACCTTGAGCGTAACGAATGTCGTTTTGCAATTTAGTGAGGATTGTTACGGCTGCCGCCATCGGCATGTTTTCAAACATCGCTTCTTCCCATTTCAAATTATTTAATTTGGATTTTTCCGGAACTTCGGTGCTTAAATTACTGCTGATGATATTTTTAATTTCCGGATTGGAAACTAAAGAGGTGACATATTCCCGGTATTCGTCGATTTGGGTTTTCAATTTGGCGCCGTCATTTTTTCCTTTGGCAAACATCACATCATAAGCCGCGTTTAAATCGTCGGGATGTTCCAAATGTTCAGGATCTCCGTTTTTACCGTCTGCTTTTTTGACGATTTTTTCTTTCAAATATTGTATATAATTGAATAAAGAATCCGTGTTATTTTTCACTTGTTCGCCTTTGTCGTACCATTCCTGCGTTTTCTGAGGATTGCTTTTATGATAGGTCGCCAAGTCGTCGAAAATTCGATCGTTATGTTGAGTCGAAGCCTTGACGGAACGGAGCAAACTCGCTTCCACCAACTCAAAGCCGTCCAATACTTCGGAGGAAACATTGAGAGCCAGCATCGCGATGAAAACCAGATACATCAGGTTGATCATCTTCTGCCTGGGGGAATTAGGATCGTTTGAAGCCATTGTATTTGTTTATTGTGAAACAGTTAAATTATATTCCCGCGCTATACGGAGCCTGACTGATATTCGGGTTGAAATTCGGACTGCCGCCCGCGCCGTACATGTTCATTGTCATCGCGTTGAGCAAGCGGTTGTACACGCCGTTGAGCGCGTGCAACTGCTGCGCCATTTTCTCGGTTTCGCTCCGGAAAACGGAACTGTCAACGATCGAGCCTTCGTATAAATCCTTGATGCGCATCAAGCCGGAATTGATCCGTTCGATGGCGTCGATTTGTGAACTTATACTCTTCAACTGTATTTCGTAAATTGTATTTAAGCCCTGAATATTCCGGTTCAAATTTTCCATCTGCTGAACATATCCGCGCGACGATTGGTTGATGCCGTCGGAATTATCGGTGATGCTTTTGTACGAGCCTAAAAGAATATCGGAAACATTCGTCAAATTATTGGTTACGGAACTGAATTTCTGCATGTTTTCGGACATATCCGTCAGTTGCTGCAAATATTGTTGTGTCGCATCGGTCATTTCTGCCATTTTGGATAATTGATCCGCTGCTCCGGCCAGTTTTTTGATGCTGGCAGTCAGTGCATTACTATCTTCGTCCGAAAGATCGACGGCAGAAGGAATGCCGAAAGATTGTTTGACCTGTCCCGGCGTTAAATGGGCGACGGCTTCCGTTGCGCTTTGCGGCTTCGTTTTATTATCTCCGCCGATGTAACCGATTCCGTGAGAGTTACCGCCAACGATCACTGTTCCGCCTCCGCCAACGCCGCCCGATCCGAATTCCGGCCGGTCTTCCTCTTCGTTGCTATCCAGCACGGGAAAAACCTGTTCCCAATGATATTCTTTATACGGCCGGTCAAAAGCCGAGATCAGGAAGACGAAAAATTCGGTAATCAAACCGACGGCCAACAAAATGCCGCCTCCCTCCCAGTGATTCAATTTGGCTAATGCGCCGATAATGACAATAGCGGCTCCAATACTGTAAAACGCTTGAAAAAAACGTTTTCCGCTATCTCCCGATAGAAATTTTTCTACGATATTTTTTGTTTTTCCTCTGATTCCCATATTCTTATTTTATTTTTTACCTTGTTTTGCTTTTGAAAAACCGACTTGCGAGCGCACACAACGGAAACCGATGTACGAACGTTGCTCATTCTGAAACTCATACGTGCGGGTGTCCGAGCGGATGTAACGTGCCACATCTTTCCACGAACCGCCGCGAACCACTTTCTTTTTCAGTGCGTAAGGATCCTCTTTCGCTGCGTGGTAACGGTATTCGGGATTCATGTCGCTCATGACGGAAAGTCCCGATTCAAGGAAACTTGTAGAAGTCCATTCGGCTACGTTACCAGCCATGTCATACAATCCGAACTCGTTGGGCGAATACGATCCTACACGCGCCGGAACTAAATGACCGTCTTCGGTGTAATTACCGTCACCCGGCTTGAAATTGCCAAGAAAGCAACCTTTATCTCCTTTTGTATCATCGTTTTTCCATGGATAAACATTTTCCGATTTGCCGCTCCGGGCTGCATATTCAAATTCCGCTTCGGTCGGTAAACGATACGGTTCGATGACATTGCGATTGGGATTGTCGATCGATTTTTTCAAATAATCGGTACGCCATGCGCAAAAAGCGCCGGCTTGCTCCCATGAAATGCCAACGACCGGATAATCATTGTATCCCGGATGATTGAAATACAACCGCATATACGGTTCGTTGTAAGCATTGTTGAAATCGTTGATCCACACCGTTTCATCGGGATAAATATTAATGATATAGGTATTCAGAAAATCGTAAAGCGAACTCAGCGGGCGGGTAATCGTTTCGCGGACGATGCGGCCTTCCTCATCGAAATAAGCCGTGTCTTTGGAAATCATCACCACTTCATTCGGATCGACTTGAATATCCGTATTTCGCACTCGTTCATACGGATCCAAGCGATTGCGGCGCAAGGCTGCACTTGTTTCATCAAAGATCGAATAACGATAAATCATTTGCTTGGGATCTAATTTAATTTCGCCGGTAATCGGATTTTTCCAGTTAACGCTTTGAATGGCTTTCAGTTCGTCTTCGTTGGCTCGCTTTTCCGAAGGAATCGGGCGACGCCAATCCAAGATGGCCGGCTCGATCGGATTTCCTTCCTTATCTTCTTCTATTTTAAATAGTTCGTTACCTCCAAAATTGGGATCGAACAAACGTTCCCTAATAATCGAATCGCGCACCCAATAGACGAATTGCCGGTACTTGGCATTGGTAATTTCCGTTTCATCCATCCAAAAAGCGTCGATCGAAACGCCTTTCGTGTTAGGATAACTTCCCCATAAAGAGTCGTTTTCAGCCGATCCCATATCGAACGCGCCTCGTTTGATCAGCACCATACCGTAGGGATTGGGTTCCGACCACGCAGGAGCGCTCACTCCCGTCAGTTCGCCGCCATCGCCCGAAAAAGATCTTCCGCAAGAAGTCAGTATCCCAACTGCTGTGATTAAGAAAATGATTTTTTTCATATTTTACAATATTCGAACACTTTTATGTTTATTTCTAACCGGTTTCTTTTTACCCATATCCATTGAATAGCGGATAAATAGTTCGTGGCTGCCCCAAGTTCCCCGCCGGATCACGGAAATCGGATAATCGTAGGCGTAACCGACTTCGATTCCTTTGATTTTTCCGCCCAGCATCAGGGCTACGGCATCCTGTTTCCGCCACGTAATGCCACCCCAAAAGGTTTTCTTATAAAGCATTAGCAAGGAAATATCAACTTGGGTCTGTGTCAACATTCCTTTCAAAGCATTGCCTTTTTCGGTCGGGACCAAGGTATCGTTTTCTATATAAAAAGAACTCACTTCCATCGTTTTAACCAAAATCGACGGTCGTAATTCTAATAACGAATTGTTTAACGGGATATTGTATCCTGCCGTAAAATAATAATGGCGCGGAATGTCCAATACCTGCGTTTCGTTCAACGTCAATTGCGGAGCCAGCAAATGCGTGGCCGACAAACCGGCATACCAATTTTTCCGGCTATAAAAAATACCAAAAGAAGCATCGATTGAAGAGCCACTCACTTCTACTCCCGGATTGGCATCATCGTTCGCATTATAAAATTCATCTTCAGGAATATACACCTTACTTCCGTCGAATTTTTCTTGAATATAACCGGCTTGAAGGCCGATGCCCAAATTGCCTTTGAACAATTTCGTTTTATAAGCATATTGAGCCGACATCACTGTTGTACTGAAAAGGCCGATGCTTTCGTTGTACATGCTCGCGCCGACTCCATGTTCGCGGCCGAAGAACGAGAAAGGCATATTCGCTAAAATAAGTATCGTACGCGGCGCGCCTTCTACACCAAGCCATTGCAAGCGTGATAAAGCCGTCAGTTCCAACTGGCCGCTGTTGCCCGCCGATCCCGGATTGAAATAACCGGTAGTCGCCCAATAATTCGTCAATTGCGCATCAAACTGAGCCATTGCCGGTTGGGAAGCGAAAGCAAGAAAACCGAGGAATAGTATGAAAAGCGATTTTTTCATGTAATTGATAAAACGAAGAAAAGAGAAAATAATTGTAAAAGGACTAGACTTTCCCCAGCCTCCTTCATTTAGTAAGCTCCGTTTTTCCCAAAACGGAGCTTCACCTTACTTAAAACCTAAATATTTATTACTGACTTATAAGA
>JAISKG010000265.1 GCA_031261015.1 Dysgonamonadaceae bacterium
AACATGATATGTTAGCTCTCTGGGACGACATTTTACTCAAATAGAACGCAGATGACACGGATAACGCAGATTTTCGCGGATAGTATTTTTTGAAACTCATATCTGATTGAATATTGATATATCTGCGAAAATCCGCGTTATCCGTGTCATCTGTGTTCCAAAGAGTTAATCTTTTGTTTCTTCTATCTTTTGTTCCAATACTTCTTTCTGTTGCTTCCGCCGGAAAAATGGAATCCAATCAAAGTCTTTGCGAAAAAGAATGCCTATTCCTTGTGTCATTTCCGGATTTTCACTGTAAAAAGTGCGATAATTGTATCGGTTAAAAGCTTTCAGGCGAATGTCGCCGCTTTTCGTCAATTTATATTCCACATCGAAATCGCCGACAACGGGACTATTATTCATCATCGTCTGATAAGGATTGCTGACGTAGCCGAAATTGCCGTTGAGCACCAAGCGATCATTCAGCAATGTGCTCGACAGCAAGATTTCTACTTCTGTGCTTGTTCCTCCTTCGTCAGACGACTGGTGAAAGTTAGTTCCTACCTGCAATTTATCGCTGATACCGTTCAATATACCGGACAATTGGGAAGAAAGCGTAGAGGTAACAAACGCCAAGTCATTGTTAACTTTCCCTTCATTTTCGGCATATTGCGGCGTTGGAAAAAATCGTCCCAAAACAAGCAAATACAGGATTTCCCGGTTCATCAGATCGTCGGTGGGAATATAGCTCTTCACTTGCCGGGTCAATTCTTCGGATGCATTCGGTAAATTTAAATCAAATGAAATATTCGGATGATTCAGTGCTCCCTCCAACAACAAAATGCAATCGACAGGCACATTATTTCGCGTGCTGAAATACAATAATTGCTGACTTAAATCGCCCAAATTGGCGGAGATCTGATAAGCCGCGCGCACATCCAATTCGGCAGTGTAAGGATCTCCCCGGAAGTTAATCATGCTTCCTTCCTTAATAGCAAAATCGCGGAAAAGAAACTGTTGCAAACTGAAATTGTATTTTCCTTTGACGATTTGATAATTTCCCCGCATACTTAACGGCGTATTGGTACCATACAAAATGTCGATCGTACCGTTTCCGTTCCCGCTGATTTTGTCACCCGAAATCGGATCCATGATCAGTTCGATCGTCGCTTCGGGATTAACGGTCAAACCGAGCTTCATGTTGATATTCGTTTCCGAATCGGTCTGAATATAAATCGGTGTTTGTTCCGAAATCAACGGTAAATACGTGGGCGAAGCCGGCGTTCGTTCCTTCGCCTTATTAACAAAACGGATAAAGTCGTATTCTTCAATATCTTGCCCGTTCATGAAATTAAGCGTGATTTTGGAATGGTCGGTATTTTGCATCGTAACGTCGATATTCACATTTTTTTCCGTTCCTTTGATGCTCGCGTGGCCGGTGCCGTAAGCTGTTCCGTAAAAAGCGGGATTCATGGCTTTGGTTGCATTAAAAACCATCAGGTTTTCATAAACGGCCTGAATTTCATAATAAAAATCCGAAAATAAATGATGATTGACGAAGCCCGATACTTTGGCTTCGTTTCGATGATCGTCGTAAAGCGTAATGTCGGAAATGGAAATCTTGTCAGGCAAACAAGTGACGTGATCGGAAAAAGTGTAATAGGTATTCAGAAACGGGATGCCGAATCGTCCGCCGGTGACATCGACTTCTCCTTCGACCGTCGGGTTGTTCAAATCTCCAAACAAGCGGATATGGCCGGCCGCCTGTCCGGAAAGGTTGTCCACGATTGCGCCAACATATTTCCGGAGGAAAGAAATATCGATCCGTGTTGCGTTAAAGTCGATGGACAATTCTTCTTTTACAGGGTAAATCATTCCGTTGACATGACAAACCGGATCGCTCTTTTGATCAATGGTTCCGAGCATTTTCACACCTTGGTTTTCATCGTCCCACAAACCGTCCAATTTCAAATGACCGAATATCGTGTTGTTGAAAGCAAAATCAGTGACATCCAAATTGGTCGTCAATTGCCGGGTATGAAACAAGTCTTTCGCAAAGACTTGGCCGTTAGCGATTCCGCCGAATTGCAAGGCTTCGATATTCAAGGCTCGAAAAACATAAGCCAAATCGACTTGGCTCAAATCGACACGCAATTGTGTATCAGCCTGTTGCGAAATACCACCGTTGATCTCGACTGCTTGTTTTTCGTGTTGAATTTTCAGATGATTAACGGTTATCCAATCGGGAGCAATATGAATAGCGGCCGGATCGAGTGTCCAAGTCGTATCGTTGAAAGTGAGTTGCGAAGGACAAATCGTGATGTCGGCCAGCAAAGCTTGAGCATCATCGCGGGATAAATGCGTATCGAACTGCAATTCGCCTTTATGTTGTTTTTTCATTTCATTTTCCCACGTAATCGCCGAATGAATCTCATCATCTTGCGCCAAAAAGGAAGTATGAAAATCGAGTGTATATTTCTTTTGCAGCATCTGACCGAAGAAACTCAATTGCGTATGATCTTCCGTTGTATTCCATTGCATCGTAGCCGATTGAATATGCATGCCCGCCGCTTTCATGTCCGGCAGATCGGCATTGACCGACAAGTAATTGCTCCAACTTTTGTAAGATCCCGAAAAAATGGCCGGCCGGTAGAAAACCACCGGTAATTTCAACAATTCCGCCAAGTTTTCGTTGTTGTTGAATGTACAATGAAAATCGAAAGTTTCAACGGAAGAATCGATTTTTTTAGTCAGCGGAAGCGGAGCGAAAAGCGAAGGCAAATAAGCCGTAAAAGTTTGTTTTAATTCGGAAATCAAGGCCGGAAAATAGTAATGACCACAAATTTCGCCGTTTAATAATTTCGAATCCCAACGAATCATTTTCAAGCTGTCTTGCCGGGTCGATTGAAGTTGGAAGCGATCCAAGACGTATTCGCCTTGACCGGTCGAGAAAGAAATGGAACTTAAGTCGATATTTCCCAATAAATTATCCAAATTATTTCCCGTCAGATGCGCCTCGGCCGAAAAGGAAAGCGAAGGATGATCGTATTTACTCGTCAAATTCAACTGATCCAATAATAAATTATTTACACCGATGGAAAAATCGCAGGTCGATTGTGCGCCTTTGAGCGTAAATTCGCCTTGAGCAGCCACTTGCCCGTTGGGATTATCCATTTGAACCGCTCCTTTGAAGCTCGAAGACGTGAAATCGCCGTTGAACCGTACATTTTCGTAATTGTACCGATTGTATTCAAACGAGGCAATATCGGCTTTGACATGACCGTAAATCTGCTTCAATTCGGAAAATTGCGCATCAATATCGAGTGTAAAAGCCGCATAGCCGAGTTGATTATTATTCATCAATTGCTGCAAATTCAATCCTGAGGTAGAAACTTGTCCACGGACAAATTGCTTGGAATCTTTCCCGATAATCAGATTGGTACGCAAATTGCCGATGCCGGTGGAAAAATAACCGTGAGCGACCAAATGATTGAGGTAACCTGAAATTTCTCCGTTAAACTTCACATCCTCCAAGTTCCGGACAAACGAGGGAATCGCAGTTTGAAAATGGAGATTCTCAAAAATTTGTTGAATGGCTTCCGCACTGAAATACGATCGACGCACATAACCTTCGGCGTACATTTCATCAGCCGAGCCGGCGAGGTTTTGAATTTTTCCGGCGGCTTCGAAGAGAATTCCTTGTTTGTTATACAAATAAAAATCGCTGATTTCCAAATCTTTATCTGTTCCCGCAATTTTGCCTTTAATCGTGATTTGATCTTTATAAGAATCGAACATAGTCAGCACACAGGTTAAATCCTGCGGACAAACCGGCGAATCCTCAATCGAAGCGTAAAATTCAAAGGGACGAAATTGGAACGAAATATCCTTGATATTCAAATCCGAAGAAGGTAATTTCAAATTCAGATGGGGAATCGAAAATTGCGTGGAATCGCCGCTGATTGCAAACGAAAGATTTTCCACGTTCAAACCCGACTGTTCCTGCAAGCGCAATTGGTTGACAGCAGCTTCAAATTGATTGGCTGTGAGTTTGTTCAATTCAATTTTTGCCGAAAAATCCCGGATTTTCAAATCGCCGGAATTGAACGTGCCGGGCGTTGGCCGCCGATTTTGGACGCGGTAGGAAAACTCGCCGTTCCAAAGATTGATCTGTTTGATTCTTAGATCAATAGCCGGCGGCTCGGAAGAATCTTTCTTTGTGAAAGCGTCGATAATATATTGAATATTCAGAGGCGCATTGGCGTTCGGCCGGCTCAAGCGACAAGAAAACGTAAACAATTGCACCGAGTTAATACGGATTTTTTTTCGGAACAACGGCAAAACATCAAAGCCGGCGCCGATGCGTTTGGCCGTCAATACAGTATCGCCTTGTTGATCGCACAAATAGACGTTTTTCAGGATCAATTGGTTGTATAATCCTAATTCGATTTTGTCGATATATACTTCTGTTCCAATCTTTTTTTTCAAAAAACCGGTTACTTGTGAAGCCACTTCCTCTTGCACGGAAGGAATCTGCAAAACCACAGCCGGGATTGCGTAGAAAACCGTGAAAAAGAGTGAGATTCCTATTATTATATATTGACTTAATTTTTTCATGCTGAAATTAGCGGCAAAGTTAACAAAAAAAATAGGTACTTTTGTCGAATATTTCGTTATTAAATGATAAATCAAAACATAATTATTCTGGGAATCGAATCTTCGTGCGACGATACTTCAGCGGCAGTGTTGCGCGACGGTGTAGTTTTATCGAATGTGATTGCCGGCCAAAAAGTGCACGAAGCGTTCGGCGGCGTGGTTCCGGAGTTAGCCTCGCGAGCACATCAGCAAAACATTATTCCCGTGGTGGATCAGGCTTTGAAGCAGGCCGGGATCGAAAAAAAGGACTTGTCGGCGGTGGCCTTTACGCGCGGGCCGGGACTGCTGGGTTCACTGCTCGTGGGCGCTTCGTTTACCAAAGGTTTTGCGACTGCATTAGATATCCCGATGATCGAAGTGAATCATTTGCAGGCGCATGTCTTAGCGCATTTCATTAAACAAGACGAAAACGACGCGAATCAGCCGCAATTTCCTTTTTTGTGCCTGCTGGTTTCCGGCGGCAATTCGCAAATCATTCTTGTGCGCGCGTGGAATCAAATGGAAATTATCGGTCAAACGATCGACGACGCTGCCGGTGAAGCTTTCGATAAATGCGCCAAAGTAATAGGTTTACCTTATCCCGGAGGGCCGGTGATCGATCGTTTGGCGCAAACGGGCGATCCGGCGATTTTCCGGTTCAACAAACCGCAAATCAAAGGCTACGATTACAGTTTCAGCGGATTAAAGACTTCGTTTTTATACCTGTTGCGCGACCGCTTGAAAGAAGATCCGGATTTTATCGAGAAAAATAAAGCCGATTTGTGCGCCGGCTTACAGGCCACAATCATTGAAATTTTAATGGATAAATTGCGCAAAGCATCCAAAGATTTGAATATAAAAGAAATAGCTGTTGCGGGCGGCGTGTCGGCCAATTCCGGCTTGCGGAAAGCGTTTGAAGAGCACGCGCAAAAATACGGTTGGAAAATCCATATTCCGCCTTTCGCCTACACGACCGACAACGCGGCTATGGTAGCTATGTGCGGGCATTTCAAGTATTTGAATCAGGAATTTTGTCCGATGGATGCGACTCCTTTTTCACGGACGGGCGTGTGAAAATACTGAAATTCACTGCGCCGTAAATCCGTTGTTGCTCAAAACCGGGCAAGGAAGAAAAATCGTATTCCTTCGGATGCTCCATCACGAAAGTGCCACCGGGATTCAGTAAATCTCGCTCAAGAACGATTTTCGGGATTTCGGCCAAATTTTTCAAAACATAAGGCGGATCGGCAAAAATAAAATCAAAGTTTTGTTTCGTTGAGGCTAAATATTGAAAAGCATCAGTTTTAACTGTGATCAAATTTTCGTCCTGCAATTCGGCTTTCACTTTCCGAATAAAAGCGTAATGCGCGTTATCTTTCTCTATACAAACCACTTCATTGCATCCACGTGAAAGTAACTCGTAGCTGATGCTGCCGGTTCCGGCGAAAAGATCCAAAGCCGTGCAATCTTCCCAATCCATCCAATTGCCCAGCACATTGAACAGGTTTTCCTTGGCAAAATCGGTTGTCGGCCGCGCCTTAAACGATTTCGGAACCTCGAACCGGCGACTTTTATATTTTCCGCTGATAATTCTCATAAATACGCTGTCGTCCGCTCCAGTTGATTGCCGCGCGAACCTTTGATTAATATTGTATATCCTTTTATTTCAGTAGTTTGTAAATAATTCAACAAATCTTCCGTTTGAGGGAAAAGCCGCCAATCGGATGGAATAGTTGAGCAGGAAGTAAATTCGGTTCCCACCAAAATAATTTTTTCTATTTCGCCTTGAATCAACCGGTCAACAATCTTTTGATGTTCTTCGCGGCTGAAAACGCCCAACTCGCGCATTTCGCCCAGCAAAACCATTTTCGGAGAATCCGGCAAAGCCTCAAAATTATCCAAAGCCGCTTGCATGCTGCTCGGATTGGCATTGTAAGCATCTATAATCAATTGATTATTAACTGTTTGTAAATTCTGCGAGCGATTATTCGTCGGTTCGTAAGCGGCAATTGCCCGGTTGACCGTTTCGGATTCAACTCCAAAATGCACGGCCACTGCAATCGCCGCCAACACATTTTCCAAATTGTAACCGCCGACCAAACGCGTTTGCAAAGTAAAAACGGAGGAAGCCGCCCATTCCAAACTAAGAAACGGCGTGGAAGTCAAAAGTTTGCCGTGAACAAATGCTTCAGGATTCGTTCCGTAATAAATGGAGGAAAGCGGATTAAAGAGTTCTTTCAAAATCAAATGATCCATGTTGACGAAAGCTGTGCCGTCCGTTTCGCGCAGAAAATCATAGAGTTCCGCTTTGGTACGCACCACGCCTTCAAAGGAGCCGAAGCCTGCAAGATGCGCTTTTCCGACGTTGGTAATCAAGCCGTAATCGGGTTCGGTAATTTCGCAAAGCCTGTGAATTTCGCCGGGATGATTAGCCCCCATTTCGATCACAGCAAAAGCATGTTCCCGGCGAAGTTGCAGCAAAGTGAGTGGAACGCCGATATCGTTATTCAAATTTCCTTGTGTATAATGCGTTGGGAATTGAGCAGATAAAGCGGCAGCAATCAGTTCTTTCGTTGTCGTTTTTCCATTGGTTCCCGTCACGGCAATCACGGTTGCCGGCATTTGCCGCCGATGATAACGAGCTAAATCCTGTAAGGTTTTTAACACATCTTCAACTTGGATAATCCGTTCATTTTCAGGAAGATTTTTGCGATCGGCGATAGCATAAGCAACTCCCGAAGCCAAAGCTTGTTCTACGTAATCGTTGCCGTCAAAACGCTCGCCTTTAAGCGCAAAAAACAATGAACCTTCCGGGCAACGGCGGCTGTCGGTCGTCACTGCCGGATATTTTTGAAAAAGCGAATAAAGCGCAGATAAATCCATGAATCATCAAAAAATACGTTTACCGGGCACAAAGATAAAAAAACGCCTTGATTAGCTCGCAAAAAACATATACTTTTGTGCAAACAAATGACGAAAGAGAATGACTACCAACATAAAAGGTGTTTTGATGGATTTTTCCAGCCCGAAAGTGATGGGAATTTTGAATATTACGCCGGATTCTTTTTTTCAGGCCAGCCGGAAACAAACGGAAAAGGAAATTGCCGAACGCGTGCAGCAAATGGTTTCGGAAGGCGCTGATTTGATTGATGTTGGCGGTTACTCGTCGCGGCCGAGCGCGACTTTTGTGAGCGAACAGGAAGAAATAGAGCGGCTTCGCTATGGGCTGGGAATTTTGTTTCGCGAAGCGCCCGGTGCGATTGTTTCGGTCGATACTTTCCGCTCCGAAGTCGCCAAAATATGTGTGGAAGAATACGGAGCGGCGATCATCAACGATATTTCCGGAGGAGAATTGGACACTCAAATGTTTGATACTGTGGCAAAATTACAAGTTCCTTACATTCTCATGCACATGCGCGGAACACCTCAAACGATGATGGAAAATACGCAGTACGACAATTTGATGCAAGAAATTCTGTTGTATTTTTCCAAAAAAATCAACGAATTACATCAAAAAGGCGTCAACGATATTTGGATCGATCCGGGCTTCGGATTCAGCAAAACGACCGATCAGAATTACGAGGTATTGCAAAATTTGGAGCAATTCGGAATTTTCGAACTTCCGGTATTCGTCGGATTATCCCGGAAAACGATGATTCGCGAAGTGATTCAAACGCCCGCCGAAGACGCTTTGACCGGAACTATCGCGCTGAATATGTTTGCCTTAACTCAAGGCGCCAATATCCTGCGCGTACACGACGTAAAAGAAGCGGTGCAAACCGTGCGCATCTATCATAAACTTAAACCATCGGAACCATGATCCCTTTTAACTTCGGAATAAAAGACATTATCGACGTTGCTTTAGTCGTTTTTTTTCTTTACGAAACTTATCTTTTGATGAAAAAAAATGGAACAACCTCCATTTTTTTAGCGATTTTTTCATTTATCATTTTGTGGCTTTTAGTTTCCAAAGTGTTAAAAATGAATTTATTAGGGGCAATATTCGATCAATTTGTCAATGTCGGATTGATTGTGATTGTCGTAGTTTTTCAAAAAGAAATCCGGGAATTTCTGCAAAGTTTCGGCTCGAACAAAGTGATGCAATTCATTATGAAGTTGTTTACGCCCAAGCGGAATGCCGAAATTGAGGAAGATATTTCTTACATCATGCCGATCGTGCTGGCTACGATCAACATGGCGAAACGGAAGGAAGGCGCGTTGATCGCCATTCAACAAAAAGTGAGTCTGGACACTTTCGTCAGAACCGGCGAAATCCTCAACGCCAACATCAGCGCCCGCTTGATTGAAAATATTTTCTTCAAAAACAGTCCGTTGCATGATGGTTGCATGATCATTGTCGATAAAAAAATCAAGGCCGCCGGATGTATCCTGCCTGTTTCGCAAGACCGCCACCTTCCCAAGCGACTGGGCTTGCGCCACCGTTCCGGTTTAGGACTTTCGCAGGAAACGGATGCCAAAGTAATTATCGTTTCGGAGCAAACAGGGAAAATTTCTTTGGCGTACCGGGGGAAGATTCATGCCGGAATTTCGGCGGAAGAGTTGCAGAAGAACTTGATCGAGAAAGAATAAGATACCCAATCACCGCCCCCAAAATCGAAGCGGCAAAAATTCCTATTTTCGCTTGCGCCACATATTCCGGATGCTCAAAAGCCAACGACGTTACAAACAATGACATTGTAAATCCGATCGCCGCCAGAAATCCGATACCGATGATATTTTTGTATGTCATGCCTTGAGGCGGTAACGTGATTTTCAATTTGATGGACAATAAAGTCGCGCCGACTACGCCGATCACTTTTCCGAACAATAATCCAAACCCTACGCCCAGCACAATATTCGTACTAAACAATTGGTTCAAATCCATATCCAAAGCAACGCCGGCGTTGGCTAAAGCAAAAATCGGCAGTACGACAAACGTGACAAAAGGATGAATCGCATATTCCAATCGTTGCAAGGGTGGAATCGCCGCATTCGTCTGCGTTTTGATATCTTCCAAAACTTCCAATTGCTTGTCGGTCAACGGAGAAAAATCCTTATGGCGTTCCAACGTTTTC
>JAISKG010000003.1 GCA_031261015.1 Dysgonamonadaceae bacterium
TTCTTGTTTTAATTCTTTTCGTATTCTAAATATCAATCTGTTTCTCAATCTTCTTGTTCCTTTAACAAACGTATAATAAGGAACTTGCATCGCTCCAAAACTCCGGAAGAAACGTTCGATACCCGGCTCCATCGAACCGGAAAAATCGAGCGACTGCGCGAACGACGAAATGGCGCAGATGGCTTCCCACATCGCCAAGACCTGTGCGCCCGACTGCCGACCTTCCCGATCGCTTCCGCCGGCCACATAATAACCACAATTTTCTTGCCAAACTATGAAAACTGCCGCGTGCAATTGATTTTTTTCATCAAAAACACCCCAAATATCGCCTTGTTTTCGCGAACGCGCAACGGAAATTATTTTTTTTAACGTTTCCTGGTAATAAGCCGGCAAGCCTTGCCTTTGGTAAGTTTGCGCGTGAACTTTCAAAAACGCATCGACGTCCACCGCATTTTGTACCGTTAAGCGATAACGCTTACGAGCTTTTTGAATATTTCGTTTTAGATTATCGTTCAGTTGGTTATATAATTTTTCTTCCTGAGTAATATCCGGTAACAAATAATCGTATCGAACCGTTTGCGTGAAACCGTTCCAATGAAAAGGCAAGCCGTCGGAAAATGTATAATGAAAATTCTGGGAGAAAAAACGGAAGTGAGGCAATTGCCGGATCAACGATTCGCAAATCGTTTGCTTGCGATGCAAATTTTCCGAATAATCCGGATTTTCTTTCGCCGGATTGAACCAGATTCCCAGCATTTGCGTGTATGGCGGCATCCAAGTCATAGATGGACAGGGAAGATAGAAAGGCCACGTTGCTTCAATATCATCGTTCGAAGCATACAAAACGACATCCCATTGATCAGCGCCGCAAACGCTATCTAACCACCAATCCAGCGAATAGATCGGAATTGAATTTTCGTGCGTACACAAATCTCTGTATTTTTCTTTGTCAGTCATCCCGATTTGAAAATGCAAATATAAGCAAAAATCAATATTGTTATGGAAATAAATCGTACATTTGCAGTAGTTTTTTATTAAGTATAACTATGACAAGCATTAAATGTATCGGCATTCTTACTTCCGGCGGCGACGCTCCGGGGATGAACGCTGCTATCCGCGCGGTGACAAGAGCCGCCATTTACAACGAATTGGAAGTAAAAGGAATTTATCGCGGTTATCGCGGCTTGATCACCGGCGAGATTGTTCCTTTCAAAACAAATAACGTCAGCAATATTATCCAACAGGGCGGAACAATGCTGAAAACCGCTCGGTGCCTCGAATTTCGCGAACCCGAAGGCCGGAAAACGGCTTATGAAACTTTGCTAAAAGAAGGCATCGACGCGCTGGTCGTCATCGGCGGCGATGGTTCGCTAACCGGCGCACGCATTTTTGCACAGGAATACAATTTTCCGATTGTGGGATTGCCCGGTACGATCGACAACGACCTCTACGGCACGGATACTACGATCGGTTACGATACGGCTTTGAACACGATTATGGAAGCCGTCGATAAAATCCGAGACACGGCAACTTCGCACGAACGGCTTTTCTTCATCGAAGTGATGGGGCGTAATGCCGGATTTTTAGCCTTGAACGGCGCCATTGCTTCCGGAGCCGAAGCAGCCATTATTCCCGAAATTTCGACGGAAGTCGATCAATTGGGAGACCTGATTCAGAACGGTTTTCGAAAATCGAAGAACAGCAGCATCGTGCTCGTTGCCGAAAGTGAAATCACCGGCGGCGCGATGGGTATGGCCGAGCGTGTGAAAAAAGAATATCCGCAATTTGATGTGCGCGTGACAATTTTGGGGCATTTGCAACGCGGAGGCTCTCCTACCGCTGCCGACCGTATTCTGGCGAGCCGCATGGGAGCTGCTGCAATCGACGCCTTGATGGAAGACCAGCGCAATGTGATGATTGGGATTCAAAATGATGCAATCGTGTATATTCCTTTTTCAAAGGCGATTAGAAAAGACAAGCCGATTAACCGGGAGTCGTTGAATACGTTGAGGATTTTGTCGATTTAAATGATTAATTTCTTTTTACGGTAATTTTCCCGAAACTCTTTGGGTGAACAATCTTTTTTCTTCTTAAAAATCCGGTTAAAGTTTGATAAGTTATTGAATCCGCTCTCGTAACCGATTTCCGAGATAGATTGATTGGTATCGATCAGCAAGCGCGTGACATGTCCCAAACGAACTTCGATGATATAATCCGATAAATTCTTTCCCGTATGTAATTTAAAGAAGCGACTGAATGCAACCGAAGTCATGCCGACCATATCGGCCAACTGTACCAAGCGGATTTCGTCTTTGTAATGATCGTTGATAAATTGTTGCGCCTTTTGTATCCTGCGGCTATCGGAATGAACGCCGATTTTAGCGAACGCGGAACTCGAAAGCATTTGCACACTATCGTTATATAACGATAATTCATGCAGAATTTGTATAAAAGTTATAACAGCGTAAAAACCATCCTTTTCGGAAGCCAATTTATCCAACTGATTATATACGCTTAAAATAGCAGGCATCGGAAAAGCAATTCCGTTTTGCGCAAACTGCAACATGTCGTGGATAGAGTGAAATTGATTTTTTGTTAAAAGTTCGGAAGAGAACAAGTTAGGCGAAAATTGAATAGTGATTTCGCGAATATCTTTCGATGTGCATTCGTGCTGTTCCCATACATGCTCCAGATCTTTACTGCCGATCAATACCAAATCATAATCTCCGATGATTTCGATGGAATCGCCCACAATACGTTTCACGCCCGCGGCATGCGTGATAAAATTCAGTTCGTATTCCTTGTGTGAATGAATAGGATAGGTAAATTCCGTTTTATGACGGTCGGCAATGTAAAAGCAATCCTTTTCAGATAAAGGAGTTACCTCAAAAATAGCACCTGTGATGTTTTTCATTTGATCTGATAAAGCAACAAAAATACATAATTTTTTTGAAATGCGCTAATTCCACTTTTTCGTTTCAAAAATAGAGTAAATTGCTATCCGGACTTTGCAATCAGAGAATATTTCGCTACCTTTGTCACTTCATAAGCAAATTCAGCATGGAATCTTTTTATCGCACACACGAATATTTGTTGCAGCACTTGAATCTGCCGCTTCGCCGGCGGTTGATGGATGCTATTGACGGCAATAAGCGGTTGATTTGTGTGAGAGGTTCGAGGGGTGTTGGGAAAACCAATTTTTTGTTGCAATATGCCAAGGAAAATTTCGCGCCGGACGATAGAAGATGCCTGTATATCAACTTAAACAACTTTTATTTTACTGTTGAAACGATTCAAAATTTCGCACAGGAATTTCGGATGCGGGGCGGGAAAGTTTTGTTGATCGATCAAATTTTTAAGTATCCGAATTGGGCGAGCGAATTGGCTTATTGCTATGAACATTATCACGATTTGAAAATTATTTTTTCCGCTTCGTCAGTCATTAATATAGAGGATGCTAAATATAATTTGCAGGGGAAAGTGACGACTTATACGATCCGGGGATTTTCGTTTCGCGAATTTCTGGAATTGCAAACCGGACGATCGTTCAAGTCTTATTTGTTGGACGATTTGTTGAAGCATCACGTGGAAATTGCGAAAGAGATCACGGCCAAAGTGCAGCCCTTGAATTACTTGGACGATTATTTTCATCATGGTTTTTATCCATTTTATTTGGAGAAACACAATTTTTCGGAGAATTTGCTTAAAACCATGAATATGATGTTGGAAATCGACGTATTGTCGATTCATCAAATTGAGCAAAGTTATTTGCCGAAATTGCGCAAATTGTTGTATCTTTTGTCTTTATCTACTGCGGAAAATCCGAACATCACGCAATTAAGTATCGATATAGAAACTTCGCGAGCTACCGTAATGAATTACCTTAAATACTTGGAGGATGCCCGTTTGATCAATCTGCTGTATCACGAATCGGAAGAATTTCCAAAAAAACCGGACAAATTGTATTTACATAATCCGAATTTGTTATATGCTACGCGTATGGTTCATGTGGAGCGTCAATCGTTGTTGGAAACTTTCTTTTACAATCAAGTTCATAAAGATTATAAAGTAAATCAGGGAGCTAAGAATTCTCAATTTTTGATTAATAGTCAATACCATTTTAATGTAGGCGCCCGGATCAAGGGTAGATTCAATCCCGATGTGTATTATGCCATTGATGGAATAGAAATAGGGGAAGGAAATGTTATTCCACTCTGGCTTTTCGGGTTTTTATATTAATGAATAACTAAAATTTTTAATTATGACACAAGAAACAGCAATTAAGCTATTTGAAGAACGAAAAGTTCGCACCCTTTGGGACAACGAACAGGAAAAATGGTACATATCCATTGTGGATGTTATCGAAGTATTAACGGAAAGCAATCGTCCACGAAAGTATTGGGACGATTTGAAACGCAAGTTACAGACGGAAGGAAGTGAGTTGTCCGAAAAAATCGGACAACTGAAAATGAAATCTACTGATGGAAAATTTTACAAAACAGATGTTGCTGATGTGGAGCAAATGTCCGAAAAAATCGGACGTTTGAAAATTAAAACATTGAACTGTACGATTTTTTCGTACAATTGAAATTAATATAAATGGCACCAAATCATAAAATATCAAAGAGATGAAACAATATTCGGCATCAGCTAATTTTGAACAACTATTCACACAAATTGCTCCGGAAGAGATAGGCGACAAATTCAACGTATTTACCTTGGTCGGAAAAGATTTTTTTGCAATTACTGCCGGCAAACCAGATCAATCTAATTCGATGATAGGCAGTGGAGGCGGTTTCGGTCTTCTTTTCAGGAAACCCACCACTTGGTGTATCGCTCGCAATGACCGTTATACGCTTGAGCTAATCAAAAAAGAGCAGACCTATACCTTGTCTTTCTTTCCGGATGAATACAAGAAACA
>JAISKG010000038.1 GCA_031261015.1 Dysgonamonadaceae bacterium
AATCATAAAAATCACATTACTAATCCTTTTCGTTGGTTCAGCTTGCTTTGCGCAGGCTGCCAACGAAAGCCGAATCGGATTGTATTCCGAAAAAAATAATCGTACGACGGAAACCGCTTCCGTCAAGGAATCCGTCGGACTGTATTCCACGGAAGCTCCTTCTACCGACGGCATTTTACGTGCCGGAGGCAACGAAGGCGACGGCGACGGAAATCCAAACAAAGTCCCGGCTAAAGACAGTTTGCTGCTCGTTCTCGTCGTCGCAGCCGGCTACCTCATTTGGAAGAAAAAGAAAAATCAGGGAGTTTTCTAAACCCTGAGTTAATAAATGTTTAAAGTTTTAAGATTGGCGAAGGCTCTTGTGACAAGAGCCTTTTCGCTGTTTAAACGTTGGGAGCGGCTATAAATCCGCAGCCGCTACGCGACCAAAACCTAAGGCTTTCTAAATTGAGAAAACTTGCAAAATCTTTTCTTTTGTTGTACTTTTGTATCCTAAAAATCTATTTACTAACAATCATACTTTTATGAACAATATGAACGAGAAACTTTTCTCGGAATTTCCGCCTGTTTCGACTGAAAAATGGATGGAAAAAATTGTGGCCGACTTGAAAGGCGCCGATTTCGAGAAAAAGTTGGTTTGGAAAACCAATGAAGGTTTTAGCGTAAAGCCATTTTACCGGAAAGAAGATATTGAAAATCTGCCGGTTACGGATGCAATTCCGGGTGAATTTCCTTACGTGAGAGGAACCAAAAAAGAGGGCAACGACTGGTTTGTCCGTCAAGATATTGAAGTCGAGGATGTGAAAACTGCAAACCAAAAAGCGATAGACATTCTGAACAAAGGGATTACTTCGTTAGGATTTATCCTGCCGAAAGACAAAGTCAGCAAGGAAACGATCGAAAATTTACTGTCGGAAATTTTGTCCGAACATATCGAAATCAATTTTACAACATGTAACTCAGTTTCCGTCAAGCTGATTCAAATTTTGGTTGAGTATTTCAAAGAGAGAAACTACGATTTGACGAAGATCAAAGGTTCGGTGAATCTGGATTATATCGGAAAAATTTTGACGAAAGGCGTAGTGAAGGATGAATGGATTCAAACGATGATCGAGGCGCTCAGGGCATCGTCCGAGCTGCGGTATTTCAAAGTCTTTGCAGTCAATGCGTTTCTGTTTAACAATGCAGGATCGTTTATTACGCAGGAATTGGGTTACGCCTTGGCTTGGGGAAACGAACTGATGCAACGCCTGACCGAAGCCGGCATCGATCCGACTTTTGCAGCCAAACGAATCAAATTCAATTTCGGCATCAGTTCCAATTATTTTTTGGAAATTGCCAAATTCCGCGCGGCGCGCTGGTTATGGGCTGAAATTGTAAAGGCTTACAAACCGAAATGCGATCATGATTGTCCCAACGAAGGCGCCGACCACGAATGCCGTTGCGCCGCCAAAATGAATATTTTTGCACAGACATCTACCTTTAATCAAACGGTTTACGATGCACATGTGAATTTGCTTCGCACGCAAACCGAAGCGATGTCGGCTACGATTGCCGGCGTAGATTCCTTGCTGGTTACGCCGTTTGACGAATCGTTCAAATTGTCCGATGATTTTTCGGAACGCATCGCCCGCAATCAACAATTACTCTTGAAAGAAGAATGTCATTTCGACCAAGTGGCCGACCCGGCCGGAGGTTCCTATTATATCGAAACGCTGACACAATCCATTGCGAAAGAAGCGTGGAAACTTTTCCTCGAAACGGAAGAAAAAGGTTTTTACGCATCGGTTGCCGACGGAAGCGTGCAAATAGCAGTCAATGCCAGCGCCGAAAGCCGGTTCAAAGCTTTGGCGCAACGCCGCGAAATTTTGTTGGGAACCAATCAATTTCCGAATTTGACGGAAACAGCTGCCGGAACAATCCAAACAACTGCATACGAGGATGTTTGTGGTTGCCAATCCGATAGTTCCGCTTCAATTTCCGTGCTGAACAAAAAACGTTTGGGCGACGAGTTTGAAACTTTACGCTTAACTACCGAACATTCAGGCAAAAAAGTGAAAGCATTTATGCTAACGATCGGTAATCTGGCGATGCGTTTAGCTCGTTCGCAGTTTTCTTCCAATTTCTTGGCATGTGCCGGTTATCAAATCATTGATAATCTTGGATTTGAAACAGTTGAGCAAGGAGTGGAGGCTGCTCGCAAGGCCGGTGCAGACATCATCGTACTTTGTTCGAGCGACGACGAATATGCCACATTTGCTCCGAAAGCGCATCAATTGATTGGCGACAAGGAAATCCTTATTGTGGCGGGCGCTCCTGCTTGCATGGAAGAGCTAAAAGCGCAAGGAATTACCAATTACATTAATGTTCGTAGTAATGTATTGGCTACTTTACAAGAGTTAAACGTTAAATTGGGAATCAAATGAAAATAGATTTTAAAAACATAGACATCGAAAAGACAGGTTTTGCACCCAGCCAACCTGTCGAGGGAACCAACAGCGAAAATTGGCACACTCCCGAACATATTGAGGTCAAGCCGGTTTACACCAAGGCCGACCTCGAAAATATGGAACATCTGGCTTACGTTTCCGGTATTCCTCCATTCCTGAGAGGCCCCTATTCGGGAATGTATGCGATGCGCCCTTGGACGATCCGCCAATATGCCGGATTTTCTACCGCAGAAGAATCCAACGCATTTTATCGTAGAAACTTAGCATCGGGACAAAAAGGACTTTCGGTCGCTTTCGACTTAGCCACTCACCGTGGTTACGACGCCGATCATCCGCGCGTAGTAGGCGACGTAGGAAAAGCCGGCGTTTCAATCTGCTCGTTGGAAGACATGAAAGTCTTGTTCGACAGTATCCCTTTGAAAGACATGTCAGTATCCATGACCATGAACGGCGCGGTGCTGCCGGTACTCGCCTTTTACATTAATGCCGGTTTGGAGCAAGGCGCCACTTTGGAGGAATTGAGCGGAACGATTCAAAACGATATTTTGAAAGAATTTATGGTGCGTAACACCTATATTTATCCGCCCGAATTTTCGATGCGTATCATTGCCGATATTTTTGAATATACATCGCAAAAAATGCCGAAATTCAATTCAATTTCAATTTCGGGTTACCACATGCAGGAAGCAGGCGCGACGGCCGACATCGAGTTGGCTTACACGCTGGCCGACGGCATGGAATACCTGAAAGCCGGAATTGAAGCGGGAATCGACGTGGACGCTTTTGCTCCCCGCCTGTCGTTTTTCTGGGCGATCGGGATGAATCATTTTATGGAAATCGCCAAGATGCGCGCCGGCCGCTTGTTATGGGCGAAAATAGTAAAGAGTTTTGGAGCTAAAAACCCGAAATCCTTGGCATTACGCACTCACTCGCAAACTTCCGGCTGGTCGTTGACCGAGCAAGATCCGTTCAACAACGTAGGCCGTACTTGTATCGAAGCGATGGCGGCTGCCTTGGGACATACGCAATCTTTGCACACCAACGCTTTGGACGAAGCCATCGCTTTACCGACCGATTTTTCGGCACGGATTGCCCGCAACACGCAAATTTATATACAGGAAGAAACGTATGTCACAAAAGAAATCGACCCGTGGGCAGGTTCCTATTACGTGGAAACTCTGACACAGGAACTGGCGGAAAAAGCCTGGGCGTTGATTCAGGAAATCGAGGAACTGGGCGGAATGGCCAAAGCCATCGAAACCGGTATTCCGAAAATGCGGATCGAAGAAGCGGCGGCTCGCACGCAAGCGCGGATTGATTCCGGTCATCAAACCATTATCGGAATCAACAAATATCGTTTGGCGAAAGAAGATCCGATTGATATTCTGGAAGTCGATAATACAGCCGTTCGCAAGCAACAAATCGAGCGTTTGAACAATTTGAAATCCAAACGTGACAATGTTGCCGTGCAAAAAGCGTTGGATGCCATTACGCGTTGCGCCGAAACCGGCGAAGGCAATTTGTTGGACTTGGCTGTTCAGGCTGCCTCTGTACGCGCAACTTTGGGAGAAATTTCCGATGCTTGCGAAAAAGTTTGTGGAAGATATAAAGCAATAATTAGAACCATATCAGGCGTGTATTCATCAGAAACGAAAGGAGATGCATCCTTTGAGAAAGCCATAGAACTGGCAGAAAAATTTGCTGCGAAAGAAGGTCGCCAACCGCGCATCATGATTGCCAAAATGGGTCAGGACGGTCACGACCGAGGTGCGAAAGTAGTAGCTACCGGTTATGCCGATTGCGGATTCGACGTGGACATGGGGCCTTTGTTCCAAACTCCGGAAGAAGCGGCTCGTCAAGCAGTTGAGAACGACGTACATGTATTGGGCGTTTCGTCGTTGGCTGCCGGGCACAAGACGTTGGTGCCGCAAGTGATCGAAGAATTGAAAAAATTGGGTCGCGAAGACATTCTGGTAGTAGCCGGCGGCGTGATTCCTGCACAGGATTACGATTATTTGTACAAATCGGGCGTAGCAGCCATATTTGGACCGGGAACTCCCGTCACAACGGCAGCAACAACGATTTTAGACTTATTGTTGGAAGACTAAACAAGTACAAAAACACAAATGAAAACAGGGGTGCAGATTGGGTTTGCAGCCCTGTTTTTTTAAAGAACCCCAACAATTAATACCAAAATAAACCTATTTCCTCCAAATATTTTTCGTCAATAGTATCAAACGTATTTAATTGATTGCTATCAATATCCAAGACACCTGCAATCGTACCTTTAATAATCAACGGCACAACAATTTCTGATTTCGATTCGCTGCTGCACGCAATATGTCCCGGAAATTGTTCTACATCCGGCACAACAATCGTGCGCTCTTCTTTCCATGCCGTTCCACAAACGCCTTTTCCGTATGCAATTCGAGTGCAAGCAATCGGACCTTGAAACGGACCTAATACCAATTCTTCATCTTTCACTAAATAAAATCCGACCCAAAGAAAGTCAAAAGCCGTTTTCAAAACCGCAGCAATATTCGCCAAATTGGCAATTAAATCCGATTCGGATTGTACCAATACCTTGATTTGAGGTAACAAACTCTTGTACAACTCCTCTTTTGACGTATTTTCTAAAATAATAATTTTTTCTGCCATTGTTCAAAGGTATTGCTTTTTTGCAAAATAATAAAAAACAATGATTACTTTTGATAGTTTTACTAATAGAATATAAAACGATTTATGGAAACAGATAAAATGCAAGCGCCACAATATGTATTTACAACAAAAAGTCGAATTACATATAGGAATGTTTTTATTTTAAAATAATTCCAATTGTTGATACGGTGTAGAAACTTCTTTTTCTTTTTTGCAAGAAAACAGTTCCATCGCTCCAAACTGCTTATCCGTTACGCACATAATGCCGACATGACCTTTTTCCGGCAAAAAACCTTTCACGCGTTTAATATGCACATCAGCGTTTTCCCGGCTGGCGCAATGGCGTAAATATATCGAAAACTGAAACATCGTAAATCCATCTTGCATTAGTTTTTTACGAAAATCGGTAGCGGCTTTTACCTCTTTTTTTGTTTCTGTCGGCAAATCAAAAAATATCAATACCCACATGATTCGATATTCGCTTAAACGGTCCATTTTACATTAACATCGGATATATAATTTTACGGCTTTCGCCCAAATAACATTTTGCTAATGAAGCAGTTGTTTGTCCCGCCGCAATCATCAAAGGACTTCGTTGTTCATTGATAACAACATCCAATACCGGAATGTAAAGCAATTTCGTCTTTATTTCTTTGGATAATTCGTCGAAATTCGTTCCATTATCCACAATTTCCACCACTAATTTATCAACAAAAGGACGGTAAGGTTCCATAATGTCATCTGCCAGACAGTAAGCATTATAGCGATTATGATGATGTATCCCGAACGTCGGCAATAATCCGCTTGCCACCAAAGCGCGAGCAATGACCGCTCTCAAAATGGCATAACCATAATTCAACAGATTATTCGGAGGAACGCCTTCGCGACCTCTTGTAAAACCTTCAATATCAAGAAAAAGATTTTTCCAATAATAAGCCGCTGCACGCCCTTCCAGATTTTCGCTGTCTCCGCTTTTTACTTGACCGACCCACGCCAACATATTGCGTACTTCCGCACCTCGACATTGTTTCAATATCACTGCCTGATTTTCAATTTTTGCCTGAATCGTTTGTTGCCACAGTTGTTTCTTTAACGGAAGCGATGCTTCAATCTGCGCCGTAAATCGTTCGCTTTGCAAGGTATTTCCGTCCAACGGAAGCTGCAAACCAACCGGCATCCGACTGCTACCACAAGTGATTAACGCACAATTATTTGCCAACAATGCTTCTATCAGTCCATGCGTAATCGTAATTTGTTTATTATCCAAAACCATCACACCAATATCTTCAATCGGAATGAATTTGATGCTGTCTTTTTTGAACGTATCGGGCAAAGTATCGTTTTTCTCCACTTCGGGAAGTTTTATTTGCAACTGTTTATCTTTTAGGCTAAGATAAGCAGGGTTTTCGAAATAGAGGGTTTTCTTAATCATTGTCTAACTATTTTAGAGATGAATTAACAGCAAAGTTAGATTTTTTTATTGAATAATTTGGAAAATCAAAATAAATTCTTTACATTTGCGACCAAAACATATTTAAACTTTATATGATAAGTAAAAGTATAAGCATAATAAAGGCATAAGTAAAATAAATTTGCTTTATATGATATAGTAAAAGTGTTGTGAATTGCTTTCAAAATTTGTATC
>JAISKG010000047.1 GCA_031261015.1 Dysgonamonadaceae bacterium
ATGCAATTTCTTTAAATCAAACGACAACAATACGCGGGCGACGCCCAAAAACAAAAAAGTAAATGCAATGATATAAACCACCGTGAATTCTCCTGCCGCCGGAAAGAAAATAATTCCGATGGCACAAATAATTGACAAAATTCCGATCGCCAAGTACCAACCCCAAGTCTGATTACCGAAACGTTGCAAATCCATCGAAGTTCCGATCAACGAAAAGCCTCTAAAAATCAACCAGAAAGCTAAAATAAAAATAATCAGGGAAGCGCTAAGGTACGGATGCGCAATCAGAAAAACGCCCAAAACCACATCTAAGATTCCCAAAGACAAAATCCATCCCCAACCGGGCAAAAGTTTCCGGTTGCTGAACGCAAAAACGACTTCAAAAATACCTACCACAAACATTAATACGGCAAATACCCTCGAAATAGTTTCGTAACTTTCGATGGGAAACAGCAACATTATAACGGCAATCGCAATAAACAGAATGCCGACCACAAACGAAATCCAACAGTGCTTGACTGCATGCTCCAATTTTTGAACAAATGTACTCATAGAAGTAAAATTTTAAATCTTTCAGTTTTCATTAATAAAAACAATTCAACCGGCAAAAGGTTTTGAAAGACCGAAAAATTCTGCTAATTTTGTGTTTCAATCTTTCAATCCGATTTATGTTAGAACAAGAATTACATTGGGAACGTGGCTTGTTTTTTGCTCTAAACGGCAGTGATTCCGTGTTTTGGGATCAATTTTTTTGGCTTTATTCCTCTAAATGGACTTGGATTCCTTTTTATCTCTGTTTCCTTTTTGTATTCATTTACAAAAAACATTGGAAAGAAATCCTTTGTATCCTACTTGCCGTCACTTTGGTGATTTTGATTGGCGATCAATTGGTTTCCGGATTTTTCAAGCCCTTTTTTCACCGCTTCAGGCCGACGCACCATCCGGATTTTTACGAGCAGGTGCGCACCGTATTCGATTATCGCGGCGGTAAATACGGTTTCATTTCCGGTCATGCAGCTAATTCGTTCGCTTTCGCTACATTTACAAGTTTGTTGTTTCGCAGCCGTTGGTTTACCGGTACAATTTTGCTGTTTGCCGTCCTCAATGCTTATTCGCGTATTTATTTGGGCGTTCATTTTATTTCCGACGTGGCGGCCGGCACGCTTGTCGGAATCCTCGTCGGCTACGGCATTTACCTGCTTTATGCGTTTGCGCGGCAAAAATGGATCTTCAACGATTGTTCCGAATCGGAAAGGCCAAGCTATTCCAAACAGGAAATCCGTTTTTTGTGCATGGCCTATTTTGTCATGTTGGCAATTTTATTATTGTTTAATAATCAATTAGTTGGACTTTTTCATTAAAAATAAAAACGGATTTATGTTGGATGACATCAAATTTTTTTATAAGTTAGAGGCCTGAATGGAAATTATAGTATTAATTCTAAAAAAACATACCCATGAAAACAATCACATTTAATGAGCTTCGCAGAATCAAAGATGCCTTACCCCACGGCAGTACCCTCCGGATAGCTGAAGAATTGAATATTCCGGTAGAAACCGTCAGAAACTATTTCGGTGGGATTACTCACAGCGTGGGAAGCAACAACAGCAGTATTCATATTGAACCGGGTCCCGAAGGAGGTATCGTAGTCCTCGAAGATCCGGCTATTCTCGAAAAAGCGCTCATTATTTTAGGAGAAACCACTCACAAAGTGGCGTCGCTTTAAATTTCAATAACAGAATGGATAACAAAGAAACTACCGGTATCTTAAACGAATCCTTTCCTCAAAAAGATATTCACGGCTCGATCGCTATGCCTATTTATTCGGGCGTAGCGTTTGAGTTTGATACAGCTGAGGATATGGAGAATGCTTTCCTTGGCAAATCGGGCAAGCACACGTATGCACGCATCTCTAATCCGACGGTCGAATTTTTGGAAAACCGGATCTTGCATCTCAGCGGCGCAGCGCATGTCTTGGCCGTTTCGTCGGGAATGGCGGCGATTTCCAATGTTTTCATGACGATTGCATACAGCGGGGCGAATATTGTCGCTTCGCCTCACTTGTTTGGTAACACGTTTTCGTTTTTCCTCTTCACGCTGAAAGATTTCGGAGTGGAAGTGCGCTTCTGTAATCTCCTCGATCCGGAAGACGTGGCGCGCAACATCGACGAAAACACTTGCGCCGTATTTACGGAAATCATCACTAACCCGCATTTGGAAGTGGCTGATTTAAAGGTTTTGTCGCAGATTACACGGGAAAAAGGAGTTCCGCTCATCGCCGATTCGACGATGGTGGTTTGGCCTCATTTCCAAGCGGAGCGTTGGGGAGTAGATATCGAAGTTGTTTCGAGCACGAAATACATCTCGGGCGGAGCGACGAGCACCGGCGGTTTGATTGTCGATTACCAGACTTATGACTGGAACCGGTCGAAGCGATTGAAAACCTTGGCGAAAGCGGCCGGGAAACGCGCTTTTCAAATGAAATTGCGCGGAGAAATCTCGCGGAATCTGGGCGCGTGCATGTCACCTAACACCGCTTACTTGCAAAACCTGGGATTGGAAACGCTCAGCTTGCGTTACGAGCGCGCTTCGTCCACCTGCCTGCAATTGGCGGAATTTTTGCAAACGCTTCCGGCCATCCAATCGGTTAATTATACCGGATTGAAAGACAATCCTTTCTACGCCGTCAGCCGGGCGCAATTCGGCGATTGTCCCGGCGCCATGCTCACTTTTTGCTTGGAAGATCAGGCGGCTTGTTATGCTTTGGTCGATCGCGTAAAAATCATCCGTCGCGCCACTAATTTGTTTGATAACAAATCGTTAATCATTCATCCGCTTTCCACGATTTACGGAACGTTGAGTCCCGCATATAAGAAAATGGTGGAAGTGCCGGATAATTTGTTACGCTTATCGGTCGGTTTGGAAGATTTGGAGGATTTGAAGGAAGATATTGTGCAGGCGTTATAACCGGTACATCGGAATTTCGATTAACAAGATCCGTGCATTATCGGATTTGGCGGTTATAGTGACCGTATCGGTATCCCAAACGCCTAAGCCGTCGCGCCGAAACAAATCGATTCCACCTACCGACCATTCGCCTTCGATAACCATGGCAAAAACGCCGTCGCCTTGCTTTTTCAACGCATATTCCATGGAATGGTCTTTGCTGAATGTACCAATATGAAACCATGCATCCTGGTGGATCCATAATCCGTCATCGTCGGGATTAGGCGAAACAATTTGCATCAATTGATCAGTGTTTTCGATGAAATCAAATCGTTGTTGGTCGTAACGAGGCTTGACATTTTCTTTATTCGGAATTACCCATATCTGAAAGAAATTGAGATCCTTATCCGGATGAGCGTTGAATTCGCTATGCGTAATGCCTGTACCGGCGCTCATCACTTGCACTTCTCCTGCACGGATTACGCTGCCGTTGCCCATGCTGTCGCGATGTTCCAGGTCGCCGTACAAAGGGATAGAGATAATTTCCATATTATCATGCGGATGCGTGCCGAAACCTTCGCCTCCAATGACAATATCATCATTCACTACACGCAATGCGCCGAAATGAATCCGTTCGGGATCATAATAATTGGCAAAACTAAAGGTATGGTGCGTATCCAACCAACCGTGATTTTTGTGGCCGCGAGTATTGGCCCGGAATAATGTAGTTTTCATGATTTTCTGTTTTTTTAATAGAACAATTCAATGAGCGATTTTGTTCAAATATCGGAAGGATATTGAAAAGTTTTGCAATTTAACGTTTTGCCGCCCTCGTTGATAACAACCCGCAAGCTGCCAAAATATCCTCGCCCCGCGAAGCGCGAATCGTACAAGTAATTCCTTTTTCCGTAAGATAATCGCGAAACGGAACCATCGCCTCGGCATCGGTCGGCGGTAAATCTACACCCGGAAGTGCGTGATACTTAATTAAATTTACGCGGCAAGGAATGTCTTTCAGCAGCCGGCACAAAGCTTCGGCATGCCGCCGGTCGTCGTTGATTCCGCCAAACAAAATATATTCAAAAGAAACTCTGCGTTGATGGGAAAAATCGTATTTTCTGATTTCCTGCAAAATTTCGGCGATCGGATAGGCTTTTTCAATAGGCATGAGCGACAATCTTTCATCGGGATAAGGCGAATGCAGGCTAATCGCCAAATGTTCCTGCCGCTCGGCTAAAAATCGCCTCAATCCGGGAAGAACGCCGATCGTAGAAACGGTGATTCGCTTGGGACTCCATGCAAAACCGTAACCTGCCGTCAAAATTTCCAACACTTTGAATAATTCGGATACATTATCCAGAGGCTCGCCCATCCCCATAAAAACAATATTTGTCAAACGCTCGCTTTCGGGAACAGAGAGAATCTGATTGAGGATGTCGCCGGCCGGTAATTGCCCGGAAAAACCTTGCTTTCCCGTCATGCAGAACAGGCAATTCATTTTGCAGCCCACTTGCGAAGAAACGCACAACGTAATGCGTTCCTTGTCGGGAATCATCACGCACTCGATTTGTCCGCCGTTGGAAACCGGAAATAAATATTTCACTGTGCCGTCGGTCGATTGCTGTTGCAGAGAAAAAGCGCATTTACCAAGTTGGTAATGCGCTTGTAATTGTTTTCGATGAGCCAGCGAAAGATTGGTCATCCCGTCGATCGAACCGACCCGCTTTTGATAGATCCAATCTGCAATTTGCCGGGCAACGAAATCTTTCATGCCCAGCGACCGGACAACCGCCGTCAGTTCATCGAGCGTTTTTCCTATTAACGATTCCATCGTTTAGAAGAAACGATCGTAATGATCTTCGATCTTCGCTCCTTCTTTCAGCAGTTGATTGGATTGGAAAAGTTGGTACAGACGATAGCCGTACTGCATTTGCACAGTTTGCTTTTGCATGTTGGCATCGAAAGGCGTTTCGCCTTCCCTGCGGTTAGTGACGTTGATCACATATACGCCCCGGTTGCCTTTGTAAGGGCCGGAAACTTTTCCGACGGGAGCAACCGTTGCTTCCACATTGATCACCGGTTCTACGCCGATTCCGCCCGAAATATTTTGCGTAGCGAAAGTCAGGAAATTAACTGATTGCGAATTCGTATTCATTGCAGCGGCATATTCGTCGAGCGTAGTCATATTTTTCGCTTTCAAATCGGCGATGATCTTTTCGGCTTTCTTATCGTTGATCAATTCGCGTTTCAATATGTCGGAAACGGAAGCCAGCGGACGAAAACCTTCTTTCAACCCGCCTTCTACGGCCGCTACTACGAAATATTCCTGATTTTGACATTCGTAAATATCGGAGATCGCTCCTTTATCACTCTTAAATGCCCATTGAATTACTTGGCGTGAATTTTGAATATTCGACAAGCCCATTTGCTTTTTGCCGACTTCCACTTCTTTTTGGATGTTGTAACCGGCTGTTGCTGCAGAATCTTTGAATGTCGCCAGACTGTGATGAGAAGCGATGTATTGGTTCAAATCGTTGTACAATCTGGTTTTCGTCGTTTGACTGGGGACAACCGGGATTTGTACCGTTGCAATTTTGTATTTTTTCACCGAAGCAGTACGTTCTACCACTTGCACTAAATAACTGCCCATCGACGATTTAATGATCTGTGTTTCGTTCAAAGGAGCGGTAAAAGCAGCTTTTTTAAACGCAACATCATTCTGGGTTTGTTGAAGCAGCGATGCTTCGGTTTGCCAGCCCGCACTACCGTCGGAACGACCGCCGGTGACTTCCTGCGCCATATCGGCAAACGTTTTTCCTCCTTTAATTACTTGAATCAAACTGTCGCCAAGATGAGTGACAAATTTTTCATCGTCCGTTGCCGGCAAAGCCAATACATTCAATTTAATAGAGTCAGGCGCAATGGTTTCTCCTTCCAATTTATACATGCTATACGTATTGTTCTCCAAAACCGGACCTTCTACGGCATGAATCGCAGAATTATCAACAAAATGTTTCTGACTGTTAGTCAATTGACTATAAGCGACAAAAGCATCTAAGTAAGGCACTTCTGAATTATTTTCCATCACTACATCGCCCGGATATTCGCTTTCGGTCAACCGGGTTTTCACTTTTTCCATCCGGTCTAAAACCGATTGATAATCTTGTTCGGAAGGAAGAATCGGAACGGCAATATAATCAATAATTTTCACTTCTTCCTGTTTGAATGTATTTTTGCGCTCGTTGTACAACTTAGCAATTTCGGCGTCGGAAACGCTCACGGCATCGTCGGAAACGGAAATGTAGCTTTGCATGGCGTAATCCAGATCCACGCTCACTTTGCTGTCGTCGTAAGAAGCTTGCAGATCCAACTTATTCGGAGTGATCGCAGCTGCCAACAACGAGCCTAATTTGCCTTGCAATTTTTGCTCGGTCACTTGTTGTTCAACGCTCAACCAACTTTTTTTAGCCGCTATAATTTGCGGAATCATTTCTTCGGGGATTTGGCTGTAATCGTCCGTTTCGATTTGTTGCAAGAAGCGCAGCAAATTATTTTTATCGAACTGGCCGGTTTGAGGATTTCGAAATTCGGGCATTTGCTGAATCATCGGCGAAATATTCCGTCCCATGATCATGTCCGATAATTCCTCTTGCGACACGGCGAAACCGACTTTCTCACATTCATCGTTCAAAAGAATTTTGTCAATAGCTTCATTGAGAACCATTTGCCTGATTTGATTGGTTTGATCTTCGGTAATCGACATTCCTTGGTTTCTTGCTTTGATCAGGTTGGTACGTTCTTCTACCAATTGTTGGTAATCTTGAATTTTAATTGCCTGCCCGTCAACGGTTGCAATATTTTCTCTTTTTTGGCTGTAAAAAGTGGATCCCGAACGAAAGAATCCATCGAATATAAATGCAAATAATGCAAGTCCTACAAAACCCACTAACAACCACTTAGCGTTGTTTCTAATTTTTTCTAATGTTGCCATCGAATCATTGTTTATTTTTGATTTTCTATTTTTTTTAAAATTGCGCACGAAGATACGAAGAATTGGCTGATTTACCGCATAAATCAGCCAAAAAAATTTAATAGTTGGATTATTTCAATGTATAACCAAAATATTTATCATTTAAAAATGACTGTTTTACAATATTCTTTATTTAACTTTTCATAATCTTCAATGAATACACTTTCTCACCCTGCCGGATAATCACATAATAAAATCCCATCGGTTGACCGAAAATATTCACCGTCGTGACCGCTTGTAATTGATTGGTAATTAATGCGACAGTCGTATTGTAAGCATTTCGGACTTCGATGGTTCCCTGTTCACTGAGGAGATTATCAAAGTGGATGTTGATGATTCCCGTTGTTGGATTGGGATATACGGTGATTCCGGCATCGGCAAGGGTATTATTTAGCTCATCATAATTATTTTCACTATTATTGTCTTCAAATATTTCAATGTCTTCCTCTACGTTTTCCTCATTTGAATTGTATCCTGCTACTCTTGTACTGGGACAATTCGTACAAGGTTCTATGCGGGCGGTGAATGTAGAGCCTTGTTTAGCATGAAATCCCGGCCTTAAAACAATGCTTTCGTGCGCCACATATTCGGCTGTGGCGCCCGACGGGATCGTGTACCACGACGAGGAACCGCCCAATAAGGTTTGCGCTTCCGCAGGCGTTACACTTTTTAGCGTAGTCATGGTCTTTGGCGTAATGGAATAGGGTGGATGAGTAGTTTCCGAAAAAGAATAAGCATAACCCGGATGATAGCTTTGTTCATAAAACTCTCCTAAAGAGGGTTCGAAGTTGCAATATTCTTGATAGTAATTGGGATATATTTGAAAAATGGCATATTGATAACAATTATAACTGTGATCACCCGGTTTCAAATTATCTAAAGTAAACCAATCATTATTCTTTCCCCTCCAGCCCCAATTGAAATGGAAATAATCATCGTTGCGGTATCCATCGCATACGAAAGCGTGACCATCAGCGCCGAACACAGTTCGATATCCTCCATACAGAATTGGAAATCCCCAGTTCAGATCTAATTTTATCCATCCTTTCCATGTGGAGTCGGTATGTCCGAGGCCATCTCTATGTCTATAGTCGGCATTGTTGCCATATCCGAATTTATTTCTGAACGCAGCTGCCACTTTGCCTTCATTTGCTCCGGAGCTACATCCATAATCCATGTTCACACTCGCGCCGCAATCCCTGATCAAACGGGCAACAGCATGTCGTT
>JAISKG010000122.1 GCA_031261015.1 Dysgonamonadaceae bacterium
GCGTGCCGTATAAAGTGGTGCGCGGCGACAACAATACGCCTCGTGTGGACATCGACGGCCGCCTGTATTCTCCGCAGGAAATCTCGGCCATGATTCTGCAAAAAATGAAAAAAACGGCGGAAGATTATCTGGGTCAGGAAGTGACCGAAGCAGTGATCACTGTTCCGGCTTATTTCGCCGATTCTCAACGCCAAGCGACTATCGAAGCCGGAGAAATCGCCGGTTTGAAAGTGAAACGCATCATCAACGAGCCGACGGCTGCCGCTTTGGCTTACGGCTTGGATAAATCCGATAAAGACATGAAAATCGCCGTGTTCGACTTGGGAGGCGGTACTTTTGATATTTCGATCCTTGAATTAGGCGGTGGTGTGTTTGAAGTGTTATCGACCAACGGCGATACGCACTTGGGCGGCGACGATTTCGACCACGTAATTATCGACTTTTTGGCAGAAGAATTTTTGAAGAACGAAGGCCTTGATCTGCGCAAAGATGCGATGGCCATGCAACGCTTGAAAGAAGCAGCTGAGAAAGCCAAGATCGAACTTTCCAGCTCGACTTCGACCGAAATCAACTTGCCCTACATCATGCCGGTGGACGGAATGCCCAAGCACTTGGTAGTCACTTTGACTCGCGCCAAATTTGAACAATTGGCCGATAAATTGATTCGCGCGACGATCGCTCCTTGTGAAAAAGCGTTGAAAGACGCTGGATTAACGGCAAAAGACATCACTGAAGTGATCTTGGTGGGCGGTTCGACCCGAATCCCGGCCATTCAATCGGAAGTAGAAAAATTCTTCGGAAAAGTGCCTTCCAAAGGTGTGAATCCGGACGAAGTAGTCGCTATCGGAGCTTCGATTCAGGGAGCTATCCTTTCGGGCGACAGCAACTTGGGTGGCATGGTCTTATTGGACGTAACTCCGCTTTCATTGGGTATCGAAACGATGGGCAGCGTGATGACCAAATTGATCGAATCCAACACGACGATTCCGGTGAAAAAATCGGAAACGTTCACGACGGCAGTCGATAATCAGCCTTCGGTAGAAATCCATGTTTTGCAAGGCGAACGTCCTTTGGCAAAAGACAATAAGACGATCGGCAAATTCCACTTGGACGGCATCATGCCTGCTCCGCGCGGCGTGCCTCAGATTGAAGTCACGTTCGACATCGACGCCAACGGTGTGGTCAGCGTATCGGCCATAGACAAGGCTACCGGCAAGGAACAAAGCATCCGTATCGAAGCCTCCAGCGGTTTGAGCGAAGCCGATATCAAACGGATGAAAGACGAAGCGGCCGCCATCGCCGAAGCCGACGCCAAGGAAAAAGAAAAAATCGACAAGCTGAATCAAGCCGACAGCGTGATTTTCCAAACGGAAAAACAACTGAAAGACATTGGCGACAAGATTCCTGCCGACAAACGTGGACCGATTGACGCCGCTCTACAAAAACTGAAAGATGCTCACAAAGCTCAGGATATCGCTGGTATCGAAGCTGGAATTACCGAAGTCAACAACGCTTTCCAAGCAGCCAGTCAGGAGATGTATAATGCGCAGGCGCAAGCCCAATCCGGGGCAGGACAGCCGGATGCCGGTCAGCAGCCGAATAATGGCGGGGGTGATGAGGTAACGGATGTGGATTTTGAGGAAGTGAAGTAATTCAATTACGAATTACGAATTAATAATTACGAAATCGCAGTAAGACATTGTTTTACTGCGGTTTTTCTTTTTAAATAGTTTGGATTTAGAAGTTCATAGAAAAATTGTACCTTTACTGAAAAATCGCAAGACATTCAAATTATAAGTTATGATGTTCAATGATAGAATAAAAGAATAAACAAATAATTTAAGATATGGCAAAAATAAACGTAAAAGACACGGAAATAACGATTATTTCAAAGCCCGACAGCAATAAATACATTTGTATTACTGATATTGCACGATACAAAAATTCTTTTGAGCCGAAAGACGTCGTAAAAAATTGGATGCGAAACCGTTCTACGATTGAATTTCTTGGGCTTTGGGAAAAGATAAACAACCCCGATTTCAAAGGGGTCGAATTCGACCCCCTTTATGTAGAATCGGGTAGTAACTCATTTACTATGAGTCCTTCTCGGTGGGTAGAACTCACAAATGCAATAGGAATTTTTACAAAAATGGGCGCAACCGGCGGCACTTACGCTCACGAAGAGATTGCTTTTGAATTTGCCTCGTGGATTTCTTCGGAATGTAAACTCTATCTTGTTACCGAATTTAAACGGCTGAAAATTGAAGAAAACAAGCTACTCGGTTGGACAGCCAAGCGCGAACTTGCAAAAATCAATTATCACATTCACACTTCGGCAATCAGTCATAATCTTGTACCGAAAGAACTGTCGAAAGAGCAAATCAATTTTATTTACGCAAGCGAGGCTGACGTGTTGAATATGGCACTTTTCGGCGTTACGGCAAAACAATGGCGGGAGGCAAATCCCGATTTGAAAGGTAATATACGCGACTACGCCACAATCAACGAATTAATTTGTCTCTCGAATATGGAGAACATTAACGCCGTTCTGATAAACGACAACGTTCCGCAAAGCGACAGATTGCTAAAACTCAATCGGATTGCCATTCAGCAAATGCAGGTTTTGCAGGACGTGGAAAATAGAAAAATGTTGAAATAAAGTTGTATTTTTGCCAAAAAAATCGCAAGACATTAAAATTATAAGTTATGATGTTCAATGAAAGGATAAAGCAATTATGCGAAGAGCGACAAATTCCACAGCGAAAATTGGCGGCAGCGTTGGATATTGATACCTTCGTATTGTAAAATTGAGCGTGGTGAATGCCGCGCCTGCAAAGATTATATACCCATTATTGCCGAACTTTTGCAAGGCGACAGGGAAGAACTATTGACTTTTTGGCTTGTTGATCAAGTGGCGGCAATGGTGGCGGACGAAAAAGAACTATCTGATAAG
>JAISKG010000194.1 GCA_031261015.1 Dysgonamonadaceae bacterium
GAAATAGACCGGCCCGGAAGTAAACGATTTATCGCCCCAGAATGTCGGCGCCGGCACTTCTTTTTTCACTTGATAACCTGCTGCACGCAAGTCTTTATAAAATTCGGACGAACGGCCTAATTCAGTATTGGAAGATCCACCGTAAGCATTGGGAATCAACCAAGTAAGCAATTCTTTTTTACCATAACTCCAGCCAAAAGCATAATCTTTATCCAAACCGGACGAGATTTTTTCACCGTCGTCTGTAGTCGTAGTCAATTCGGTGGCGCCTCGAATCGACATTTGCCCCATTTCCCATTGCACATATAATTTTTGCGCATTCGGCAAGACTGCTATTACGGAACACACGATTAATAAAGCAGTTACAATACCTAATTCTTTCCATTGCTTTTGTATAATCCGCTTAATGAGATAACCGATATAAAGGCATAAACACAACAGAATCAGATAATAAGTGATCTGGATATGAAAATTGCCGACCGACAGCGCCGCTCCGAGCAAAAACAAAATACTTCCCCACAAATGCTTTCGCTTGAACAGCAAGACCATACCGGCGATCGTCAGTGGCATGTAAGCGATCACGTAGGCTTTGGTGATGTGCCCGGCCTCTATAATAATCAAATTGTAGGAAGCGAAAGCGAAAGCAATAGCTCCGCCAATCGCCAATCGCCAGTCAACACCCATGACGCACATCAGAATATAAAAACAGATCAATCCGGCCAGAACCATACTCGCGTGACCGTAGCCGATGCTTTTTACGGGTTTCTCAATCAGCTGATAGCCGGGCAGATTCGGAGCCGGATTCCCGTAAGTCGCCACGTAAGGCATCCCGCCGAACATCGCATCCGACCACGCGCCAAACTCGCCGGCTTTGGCCGTAGCCTCGTATTGCTTGGCTTGACTGGTTCCCATGCCCGAAGCGAAGATCATATCGCCTTGTCGAATTGTTTTTCCTTCAAAAACAGCAGGTTTAAAGTAAAAAACCGCTAACAATACGAATATCAATAACGCAATGGCGTGTTTACCGCCTTTTTTTATTAACTCTTGCATAAGAATCTATTTTTTATTTTATACTCTTCCTTTGATTATTTTGGCTATATAGAAACGAATAGTAAACCAAACGTGCCGAAAAACCGTTCCCGTTTTTCCATAATAACGGCACATGATTCGGTAACGTTCGCGTAACGAAACTTTTCGTTGCCGGCTGCTCATCCCGTCTTCCAGAAAATTCGACAAAACAAGCTGAGTATTCCACACTTGGCGCGCTTGTTGCAGGCAGCGGATACACCAATCAAAATCGGCCGTCAGCGGATAATTCAAGTCGTACCGAGGCGCGATTTCCCGCCGCACGATAAACGATTGATGGCTCACCAGCATGCCCATCCGGAAACTTTTCCATGTGAGGCGCGCCGGTGCTTTCAAGCGGCGGCGACCGACGGAAATGCCTTGCGCATCCACGATCATCGTTTCGCCATAAATAACGTCCGGCAAAGATACAATCTTTTTCAATTGTGCGGTAATTTCCTGCAAAGTATCAGGCGAATGAAGCGTGTCGCCGGCGTTGATAAACCACACGTAATCGCCGGTAGCCATCGCTAAGCCTTTGTTCATCGCATCGTAAAGTCCGTTGTCGGGTTCGGAGATGAATTGAAAATTGAAAATTGAAAGTTGAGAATTATTTATTTTAATTTCGTAATTTTGAATGATATCGAGTGTGCCGTCGGTTGAATTGCCGTCTATAATAATATATTCAATGTTTTTATACGATTGATTAATAATGCTTTGAATGGTTCGTTCGAGCCACTGTCCGGCATTGTATGTTACGGTAATAATGGAAAATGTCATAAATCTTTATATAATGATATGTATTTTTCTGCAACCACTGGCTCGGAAAATTTTTCCAACACTTTTTTCCGGCAAGCTTCGGCCAATTTTTCGCTTTCGGGATGATCAATCACCCATTCAATGCCTTTTGCCAGATCCGCAGCATTTTTATATTCAGCCAAATATCCATTGATTTTGTGGTCAATAATATCCGTTTGCCCGCTATTATTGAAACTGACGGCAGGACATCCGCACGACATCGACTCAATCAACGTTTGTCCAAAAGTTTCATAATAGGAAGAAACGACGGTAACATCCGCAGCTGCATAGAATTGAGCAATCGTTGCCGGATCCGGAATCATTCCGGTAGAGAGATATTCAACCGGAATTTGCGGCAAAAAAGCTTCTTTATTTTTTATTTCTCCTATCAAAATTAAAAAGAGATCATCCCTTTTTTCATTCAATAATAACAAAGCATCTCGCAGATATTCAAAGCCTTTGACCGGATCGTCGATCCTCGCGGCTCCCAATAAAATAATTTTTTTCGACGAAGGCAGGAAATATTTCCGGCGCATTTCCTGTTTATCTCTTCTCGAAAAAACAACCGTATCAATTCCGTTGGGAATAATGGATATTTTTAACCCTTTGGTTATTAGGCTTTTTTCCGCCTTTCCTTTGAGCCAAGAACTGACGGTAACGAAATGAATATCCGAATCTGAGATAAACGATTTTTTCTCAAAAACGCGATGAGATAAGTCATTCTTTTTACCGGAGGTTAAAAACGGACATTGCCCGCAGCTTTTCTTGAAATTTTCGCATTCCCAAGCATGATGGCAAATGCCTGTGCATGGCCACATATCGTGCATTGTCCAAACAACCGGCTTCCCCAATTGTGTCAATTTTTTTATATCTCGCAAAGAAAGAAAACCTTGATTAATCCAATGAATATGAATAATATCTGCCGATTCGACCAAAGGATGACGGGAAACGTCGAAGCCTGTATTGGCAATAGAAACTTGAAATAACTTCCTGCGATTGAAATGATTACAAAAAAAAATCCCCAATCTTTCCCACAAAAAAGTAAATTTGGCGTAGTATTTTTTAAAAACGGAAGTTTGAACGGAGATGACATTCGCATCATCCGATTGTTTCCTCAATACCAAAGATTTAGTTTCTATTCCGTTTTGAATCAGAGCTTTCATCAATCGGTTGGCGGCTATGGCCGCGCCCCCGGTTCGTTCGGCGGTATTGAGTAAGACAACTTTCATTTAATCATATAAATGCAAAAAATAACGAAACGTTCGTTTCCAGGAAAAAAACAATCGCTTGATGCTTTCGTTATCCAATTTTTTGTTTCGCAAAATGTAAGCCGGATGTTTCAACGGAAACGCCACCGGCAACGACGGAACAATATGTCGTTTATTTTTTTTCGTGGTATGCGTGGCCACTTCCGAAGCTAATCCTATGTTTTCCACCAAGTTAACCGACGGATAAATGGCTAATTGATTTTGCAGGCGCAAAGAAAAAAAGTAAAAGACCGCCCAAGGATTCAAACCGTTTTTCCGTTGGA
>JAISKG010000225.1 GCA_031261015.1 Dysgonamonadaceae bacterium
CGGGAAAAATTGCCCGACTCCCCATTGGATGTAAATCCGGTCTAAAGCGTCGGTATTGTCGCTCACCCAAAATTCGTCGAAATAAGGCAAAGTGCCGTAATCGATCCGTCCGCCGCCGCCGGAGCATCCCATAATAATCAGGTCGGGATATTTTTCACGAACCCGCTTCAATACTTTCATCAATCCGCGCGTGTATTCGATCCACAAGTGCGACTGTTTGTCTTTTGATAAATAAAACGAACCCGAATTGGTGATAAAGCGGTTGCAATCCCATTTCACATAAGCGATTCCGGGCGTTTCGGTCAAGGTTTTATCTACGATTCCGAAGACGTAATCCTGTACTTTCGGATTGCACAAATCGAGAATCAATTGATTGCGGCTCAGATCCAAAGGACGGTGCGGCTGGGTAATCACCCAATCGGGATGTTTTTCATACAATTCGCTTTGGGGATTGACCATTTCCGGCTCCAGCCAGATACCGAATTGAATGTTGCGTTTGCTGCATTCCTGCACCAAATAACCCAAACCTTCGGGCAATTTGGTACGGTTGACTTCCCAATCGCCCAAACCCGCATCGTCATTATTGCGTGGATATTTCGTACCGAACCAACCGTCATCAAGCAGGAACAGGTCGAAGCCCATTTGCGCCGCATCGTCGATAATCCCGGTCAACACTTGACTGTTGAAATCGAAATACGTAGCTTCCCAATTGTTCATCAAAGTCAGATGCGGCTTAGCGCCATGATACACGCCATATTGGCGCGCCCAACGATGAAAGCGGCGCGAAATAATTCCTTTTCCCTCGTCGCTGTAAGTATAAAGTAAAGCCGGAGTGGCCAGCGTTTCACCTTTTTCTAATAAGTATTGTCCGGCAAACGAATTGATTCCGGTGATAATCCGTAATTTATCCTGATTATCAATGCTGAAATTCAATGCAAAACTTCCCGGCCAAGCCAAAGCGCCGCCGACGATCCGTCCGCTTGTTTCCTCCGCCGGTTTATCCAAAGCCATGTAAAACAAAGCGTGAGCATATTCGTTGGAACGAACGCCCAATTTGGAATCGACAGTCGTAATACCACGCGGCAAACGGGTTTCGCGAAGGTGCATTTCGTCGGCCCAATTGCCGTAGAATTGAGTCATATAATAATCGTTTGCACGGAAACTCAAACACGAGGAAGCGAAATCGTACAAAGTGACTCTGCCGGATTCGCCGTGGGAATATTCCGTCCATTGAGCGATTATATCTTCTTTTTCATAGGTTTGAAAAGAAACTTTCACGTAAAACGGAAAATAAGTATCCTTTAAATAAATGTCTGTTTGGACTTGATTGTCGTTCAAACGCCGGACTTCGGAACGGTCAAACACTAATTCCGTCGAGGTATTACCGTCGCTGTGCACCGCGCGAACGGCCGGTTGATGAACGTAATTCGTGCCGAAAGTCAACAAGATTTCATCGTTCGACACAGGCACCAATTCGCAATCGGCGGCATCCAAAGCCTTGCCGTAGTAAGATTGGCACACTTTATTCTTATCATTGATTTGATAAACCAAACAAGTATTTTGAGTCCGAATGACAATGGCTCCCGCAGCCATTTCCAAAGTGCCGGACAACATCCAAAAGAAAATAAAAAGATTGAATAATGGCTTCATGGGTACTACACTTAGTTATTGAATTAAAGTCCACAAAGTAAGAGAAAAATAGCTTCAAAAAGTAATTGATACGTGCCAAAAGATAAAACAAATGTAGTATTTGCGGGTTGTACTCTTTTTTTTTCTTACATTTGTATCCAAAACACTCTCGTTATATGAACAGTTTTGTATCTATCGCCGATCTGACCAAAGATGATATCCTGCATCTGGTGCACCGGGCAGAATATTTTGAACACAATCCTAACTTAAAAACTTTGGAAGGAAAAGTTTGCGCTACCTTGTTTTTTGAACCTTCCACTCGTACGCGCCTGAGCTTTGAAACAGCCATTAACCGGTTGGGCGGCAGAGTAATAGGGTTTAGCGACGCAGCAACGACGAGTTCTTCCAAAGGCGAAATTCTGAAAGACACGATTAAAATGGTGAGCAATTACGCCGACGTTATCATCATGCGTCATTATCTGGAAGGCGCAGCGCGTTACGCTTCGGAAATCACTCCTGTTCCGATCATTAACGCAGGCGACGGAGCCAATCAGCATCCTTCGCAAACGATGCTCGACATTTATTCGATTTACAAAACGCAAGGAAAATTGGACGATCTGACGATTACGATGGTCGGCGACTTAAAATACGGCCGCACAGTGCATTCGCTCTTGAACGGAATGTCGCATTTCAATGCAAATTTTCAATTTGTTGCTCCCGAAGAATTGAAATTACCCGAACTTTACAAGCAATTTTTAGACGAAAAAGGGATTCGCTACGCCGAATATACCGAATTTTCGCCCGAAATTATCAATCACTCCGACATTCTGTATATGACTCGCGTTCAGCGCGAACGCTTTGCCGACTTAATGGAGTACGAAAAGGTGAAAAATGTGTATGTCCTGACTAATTCGATGCTTAAAAACAGTAAGGATAACTTGCGGATACTGCACCCCTTACCTCGCGTAAACGAAATTGCATACGATGTGGACGAAAATCCGAAAGCCTATTATTTCGAACAAGCGAAAAACGGCGTATATGCCCGTCAAGCAATCATTTCCGAAGTGATCGGAGTCAATTAAAAACGAAGAAAAAATGGCACAGAAAAAAGAACTTCAAGTCGCAGCCATCGAAAACGGTACAGCGATCGATCATATTCCTTCCGATCAACTATTTAAAGTAGTTTCTCTGCTGGGCATCGAAAATCTGACAACGCCCGTCACGATCGGTTACAATCTCGACAGTAAAAAAATGGGGAAAAAAGGCATTATCAAAATTTCCGATAAGTTCTTCGACGAGAACGAGATAAGCCGGATTTCCCTGATTTCGCCGTCGGTGCAGTTAAACATTATTCGTGATTATGAAGTGGTGGAAAAGCAATTTGTTCATCTTCCCAATGAACTTTTAGGTATAGTTAAGTGTAATAATCCTAAATGTATTACCAACAACGAGCCGATGCAAACGCGTTTCAAAGTGCTCGATAAAAACAAGGGGACATTAAAATGCGAATATTGCGAACTCAAGATTAAAAAAGAAGAAATTACGTTATTGTAATGAAACAAAATTGGAAACCCGGCACACTCGTATATCCTGTTCCCGCCGTTCTGGTCACATGCGGCAAGGATCCGGACGAATATAACATCCTGACTATCGCATGGACAGGAACGATTTGTTCCGATCCGGCGATGTGTTACATTTCCGTTCGTCCGGAGCGTTATTCTCACGCCATCATTAAAAGAAATATGGAGTTTGTGATTAATCTGACGACCGAAAAATTAGCTTATGCAACCGATTGGTGCGGCGTACGATCGGGAAAAGAGTATTCTAAATTCAAAGAAATGAATTTAACGCCGGGTCAATCGCAAATTGTTCAAGCGCCTTACATTGAGGAATCTCCTTTGTGCATCGAATGCCGAGTGAAGGAAATTCTTTCGTTGGGCACGCACGATATGTTTATTGCCGAAGTGGTTAATGTGTTGGCCGACGAACAATACATTGATCCCGAAACGGGAAAATTCGACTTGGAAAAAGCCCGGTTGTTGGCTTTCGCGCATGGTCAATATTACGCTCTGGGCGAAAATATCGGAAAATTCGGATGGAGCGTTCAAAAAAAGAAAAAAGAATGAAACGTAGAAAAAAAATTGCTTCGCTGGTTATTTCAGCCGGAATGATAATCGGATTCTTTTCGACACAACTTGTTTATTCACAAATAGCAACAATAAATGTCGGTTTAAGAGTGGGAATTAATGCTTTAGCGATCAATCACGATAAAGTTTATCTTGAAGATCTGTTGTTATCCGGGTCATCCTATCAAAACAAGGTTGGTTACCATCTTTGCGGCTTCTTGCGGTTCAATTTGGATAATGTATTCATCCAACCCGAATTAAGTGGAGATATTTATCGGAAAACCTTTTCGTTTGCCATACCCGGAACAGACGAAACCGTTTCTCTTCCGTTTTCGCTTTCGGATAAATCGTATGTTGCAAGTATCAGCAGTTTAATTGGTTATACAATCCAAAAGGATGGACCTTTTTTGATAAATGTATATCTCGGTCCCTCGATGAAATATCTCTACCGTTCCGAATATGATCTGAATTCCAATGCTTCATTTACCGATAAAGAACCTTATTACCGTTATACAGGCATCGTCGGATTTTCATTTAATGTTTCCAAAGTTCATTTCGATTTGCGTTACGAAATCAATCTTACCGATTCGAATATTCACTTTGACGATCAGATTGACTTACCGGATGCGCTGAAGCAAATTTCGCTGAAGAAAAGTGAAAATGTACTTAGTTTTTCAATAGGGGTAATGTTTTAACAGGATTTACATTTATGGGCATTTTGGAATAAAATTTCTATTTGCCGGCTCATAATTGAAAAATTTCATGTAATTTTGCTTCTTAAAAAACACAACAACCTATGACATCAAAAAATTACGGATATATTTCCCAAGTCATTGGGCCGGTGATCGACGTATCTTACGAACAAACCGGACATTCCGTGCCGAAAATTCATGAAGCGCTTCAAATTGTTCGTCCCGACGGGAAAAAACTCGTCGTGGAAGTGCAGCAACATATCGGCGAATACACGGTGCGCACGGTAGCGATGGATTCGACCGACGGAATGGCGCGGGGAATGAAAGTGGAAAATCTGAGCGCACCCATTTCTATGCCGGTCGGCAATCAGGTGAAAGGACGCCTGCTTAATGTAATCGGCGAAACGATCGACGGCATGCGCGAGGTTGACTACAATACAACCGATCCGATTCACCGCCAGCCTCCTAAGTTTGAAGATCTGGCAACTTCCAACGAAATTTTGTTTACGGGAATCAAAGTCATCGACTTGCTCGCTCCTTACTTAAAAGGAGGAAAAATTGGATTATTTGGCGGAGCTGGTGTTGGTAAAACTGTGTTAATCATGGAGTTGATCAACAATATTGCCAAGAA
>JAISKG010000239.1 GCA_031261015.1 Dysgonamonadaceae bacterium
CAAAGTGATTTGTACCGACATCGAATGCGACGGACGTTTAGAAGGTCCCAACATCGAACTGTATCAACGAATTAAAAATGCCGATCCTGAGATTTCGCTGATTGCGAGCGGTGGCGTTAGTCAAATGGAAGACATCGAGCGCTTAGAAGAATCGCACCTTGCAGGCGTTATCATCGGTAAAGCATTGTATGAAGGAAAAATAGTATTGAAAGAACTGTTAAGGTTTATGTCCTGATGCTAGCAAAACGAATCATACCTTGTTTGGATGTCAAAGACGGGACGACCGTCAAAGGCGTTCATTTCGTCAATTTCCGCGACGCCGGCGATCCGGTTGAACTCGGCTGGCAATACAGCGAACAGGGAGCCGATGAACTTGTGTATCTGGATATTACCGCTTCGCACGAAGCACGCAAGACTTTTGTCGATTTGGTGCGAAAAGTTGCGGCCGAAATTAATATTCCGTTTACGGTGGGCGGGGGTATCAACGAATTGAAAGATGTCGATCAACTCTTGAATGCCGGAGCAGATAAGGTTTCGATCAATTCGGCGGCGATTCGCCGTCCGGAACTCATCGAGGAAATTGCCGCGCATTTCGGTTCGCAAGTGTGCGTGGTAGCAATTGATGCTGAGCCTGTTGAGAATACTTGGTTTTGTTATTTGAATGGCGGAAGGATTCGCACCGAAAAAGAATTGTTATCTTGGGCTAAAGAAGCTGAAAACCGCGGCGCAGGCGAAATTTTATTTACCAGCATGAAACACGATGGAGCCAAAAACGGTTATGCCAACGAAGCTTTGGCTGAATTATCAAATCGGTTGAGCATTCCGCTCATTGCTTCCGGTGGTGCAGGAAAAAAAGAAGATTTCAAAGACGTCTTTACCGTGGGAAAAGCTGATGCCGCCTTGGCTGCCGGCGTTTTCCATTTCGGCGAAATCTCTATTAACGAGTTAAAAAAATATTTGCAGCATGAAGGAATTGGAGTTAGACTTTGATAAGCTCGGCGGATTGATTCCGGCGATCATCCAAGACGATCAGACGAGTAAAGTACTGATGCTGGGCTTTATGAATCGCGAGGCCTGGGCAAAAACCTGCGAAACGGGCAAGGTCACGTTTTACAGTCGCACGAAGCAACGTTTGTGGACAAAAGGCGAAACGAGCGGCCATTTTCTCCACGTTATTTCCGTGAAAGAAGATTGCGACCGCGACACTTTGCTGATCAAAGTTCGTCCCGAAGGCGCCGTTTGCCACACCGGAAACGATACATGTTTCGGCGAAGAAAACCGCGAAGACATGCTGTTTCTGAAATACTTACAGGATTTTATCGGCCGGCGGCGACGGGAAATGCCGGAAGGCTCTTACACTACTTCTTTGTTCCGTGACGGTTTGAACCGCGTATCGCAAAAAGTGGGAGAAGAAGCCGTCGAAACTCTTATCGAAGCGATGTCCGGCAACGACGAACGCTTGGTTTACGAAGGTGCCGATCTACTGTATCACCTGATTGTTCTATTGAGTTACAAAGAATTACGAATAGAAGACTTGGTTCAAGAACTTAAAAAAAGGCACCATGGATAACGATCTTTTAATCCGCTACAACGACGTAGAAATTTGTCAACGGGAGAATGTCATTTTAAATTCCGTGGCGTTGGAGCAACGCAAACGCGAATTTTTGTACATTATTGGAAAAGTCGGTTCCGGAAAAACTTCGCTTTTACAGACGTTTTACGCGGAAATTCCGGTCGAAAAAGGCTCCGCGCAGATTTTCGACTACGATTTGCGGAAGATTAAAAAGAAAGAAATCCCTTTGTTGCGTAGAAGAATTGGCATTGTTTTTCAAGATTTCCAATTGCTGATCGACCGTTCCGTCGAAGAAAATCTGCGATTTGTATTGAAAGCCACCGGTTGGAAAGACAAAAATGCAATCCGCCAACGGATTCGGGAAGTATTGCTGCAAGTGGGAATGCCGGAAAAAGGATATAAAATGCCGCACGAATTGTCGGGCGGCGAAAAACAGCGCATCGTCATTGCGCGCGCCTTGCTCAATTCGCCCGAACTGATTCTGGCAGATGAGCCTACGGGTAATCTGGATCCCGAAACCGGCAGCAAAATAGTGCAATTACTCCACGATATTTGCGACAACGGCACTGCGGTGATCATGACCACGCACAACTATTCCTTGGTACAGCATTTCCCGGGGAAAGTTAAAAAATGCGAGAACGGCGCGCTTTTCGATTACGATCTTTAGAAAAAGTGAGCCTGTTTTTAGATGTTTTATTTATCTTTGCATGAAAAATACTGGTAAAAGATTAATTTAGATTGACACGAATGAAAGGAAATTTTCCTCTATCGAAATGGGAGCGTTTGCAGACTCCTTTTTATTATTACGACACGGAGCTGCTGCGTAACACGCTGGACACGGTGAAAGCAGCCTCGGAAAAATATAATTATCACGTTCATTATGCGGTGAAAGCGAATGCTAATTCGCGTATTCTTTCAATCGTCCGCGAGTACGGAATGGGAGCCGATTGTGTGAGCGGCGGCGAGATTCAAGCAGCGTTGGAGGCCGGTTTTCCACCGGAAAAAATTGTTTTCGCCGGCGTGGGCAAAGCGGATTGGGAAATTAATTTGGGTTTGGAACACAATATTTTATGTTTCAATGTGGAGTCGATTCCCGAATTGGAAGTGATCAACGAATTGGCGCAGGCGAAAGAGAAAATCGCTTCTGTGGCTCTGCGCATCAATCCCGAAATAGACGCTCACACTCATTCTTTCATTACAACCGGAATCAAAGAAAATAAATTCGGTATTAATTTGGATCAATTGGATAAAGTATTGGATCGACTGACCGAATTACCATACATCAAATTGATCGGATTGCATTTTCATATCGGTTCGCAAGTGCTGGATATGAAGCCGTTTAAAAAATTATGCTCGCGTGTGAAAGAAATTCAACAGCAATTGGCCAAACGCGATGTAGCGGTCGAACATATTAATTTCGGCGGTGGATTGGGCATTGATTACGATCATCCGAACCGCGAGCCGATTCCCGATTTTGAAACCTATTTCGAGGTTTTTCACAAACATTTTGCGGCAGCTCCCAATCAGCAGATTCATTTTGAGCCGGGACGTTCGATTGTAGCACAATGCGGCTCGTTGATATCCAGAGTCTTGTATGTCAAGGAAGGATCGGAAAAAAAGTTTGCGATCTTGGACGCCGGATTCACCGACTTGATTCGCCCGGCGTTGTACGACGCTTATCACAAGATCGAAAATTTGTCGTCGGACGAAAAGAAAGAAACGTACGATGTCGTCGGGCCGATTTGCGAATCGTCCGATTGTTTCGTTAAAGATATGGAATTAAATAAAGCGCATCGAGGTGATTGGATAGCGATTCGTTCGGCCGGCGCTTATGGAGAAATCATGGCTTCGCAATACAATTGCCGGTCGTTGCCCAAAGCCTATTTTTCCGATTTACTGTAAAAAGATGAACATGGAATGGTTACATATTGGAATTAAATTTGATTTAGACATGGTGGCGTTGATTTTACTTTCAACGCTGGGTGCTTGTTGGCTTATTCAATTGTTTTATTATTGGATTTTTCTGGCGAAACCCTATTATTACATGCAAAAAATGCGCAAAGGGAAAATCGAATTTTCGCACGCTAAGCCGCGCGTTTCCTTGATTATTTGCGCAAAAAATGAAACGGAAAATTTACAGGCGTTTTTACCGTCAATTTTGGAACAGAATTATCCGGAATACGAAGTCATCATCGTCAATGACGATTCGACCGACGATAGCGAGGATGCGTTGCGTCGTATGGAAAATCAGTACAGTCATCTCTATTACACTTATATTCCGCAAGGGACGAAAAATGTCAGTCGCAAGAAATTGGGAATTGCGCTGGGGATTAAAGCTGCCAAGTACGACACTTTATTGTTTACCGAAGCTGATACTTATCCGGTGAGCGACAATTGGTTGTCGGCAATGGTTCGTCATTTTTCCCACCGGGAAACCATTGTGCAGGGATTTTCCGCACTCGAGAAGCGAACGGGATTTATGAATAAGTTCGCCGCTTACGATTATTATTTTTGCAACATTCAAATGATGGCGATGGTTTTGAGCCGCATTCCTTACGGAGCCAACGGCCGGAATTTGGCTTATCACCGTGTGCATTTTGATTCGCAAAAAGGTTATTCCAAATATCGCTTTTTGCAAGGCGGCGAGGATGATCTGTTTGTGAAAGAGGTTGCTACAAAAGAAAATATGGCCGTCGAAATGTCGCCCGATAGTGTAGTTTATATTCGTCGCGAAGGTTTGACCGAATGGACTGATTTTAAGATTAGCCGCGCGATTACCCGGCATTTTTACAGTCGAGGCTCACTGTTTTTTTGGCGTTTCGAGTCGATCAGCCGGCTTCTGTTCGTGCTGGCATTTTTGGCTTGCTTGTTTTATGATTTTTGCAACGTGATTTTGTGCGGCGCGGCGATCTTAACTTTCGCTGTTCGCTTTTATACTCAATGGTTTGTGATTAACCGGACAGCCGATCCGCTGAAATTGGAAAAATATTATTTCACGCTGTTATTTTATGATCTGATGCAACCGTTTGTCAATCTGTATTTTTATATCTACCGGATATTCAGAGGGAAAAAGAATTATACTTGGAAATTGGAAAGTCGATGAAATTGGATAAGAGATTTTTGACGGAATTGTTTAAATACGGCATTGTCGGCGTTATGAATACGCTAATTACAGCTTTCGTGATCTGGTTTCTGATGCATGTTGTTTTTCAGGTTGACAAAGCGAATGTTTCGGCTATGGAAATTACGGTTTCCAATGTCGTGGGGTACATTGCCGGATTGATCAACAGTTTTCTTTGGAATCGGAGTTGGACGTTTCACAGCCAATCCGGCTGGAAATCCGATTCGTTCCGGTTTATCATTGCATTTTTGATTTGTTATATTCCTCAATTGATTTTAGTGAATGTTTTGAATCGCTATACGCCTCTGTCGGGTTATGCTTGTCAATTGATCGGAATTGTTTTTTATACGGGCGCGAATTTCCTTTGCAATAAATATTATACTTTTAGAAAATGAAAACGCTCAGTGTGATCGTCCCTTGTTACAACGAGGAAGCTGTCGTTGATGCTTGCTATCAGCGCTTAAAGTTGGTGTTGAACACGTTGGAATTGCCGTCGCAAATCATTTTTGTGAATGACGGGAGCCGCGATCAAACTTATGCCAAATTGCCGGCCATCGCGGAAGCCGACCTGCAAACGACCGTAATTCATTTTTCGAGGAATTTTGGGCATCAAGCTGCAGTGACTGCCGGTATTCATCACTGTACTACGGATTTAGCAATAATTATCGACGCCGATTTGCAGGATCCTCCCGAATTGATTCCCGAATTGATTGCCAAGCAGGAAGCCGAGCAGGCGAATGTGGTTTATTGTGTACGCCGCTCGCGTTTGGGCGAAAGCCGTTTCAAATTATGGTCGGCCAAAGTTTTTTACCGCACACTGAACCGGATGTCGGAAGTGCAATTTCCGTTGGATACGGGAGATTTCCGCTTAATTGATTCTCGCGTGATACACGAGTTTAACCGTTTGAAGGAACGGGGAAAATATATCAGAGGATTGATTTCGTGGATCGGATTCAAGCAAGTTCCGTTTCATTACGAGCGCGACGAGCGATTGGCGGGAGAAACGAAATATCCCTTACGTAAAATGCTGTCGTTCGGCTCTAAAGCATTGTTTTATTTTTCCAAAAAACCTTTGCTGATGGCTACGAGTTTAGGTTTTATTTCGGTCGTGATCGGCATTGTAATGGCACTTTGGTACTTGTTTGGGAAAATTTTCGGTTATACGCATGCCGAGTCGGGTTGGACTTCGATCATGATTTCGATTATTTTCTTCGGCGGCATTCAATTGCTTACGATCGGCGTTTTGGGACAATACA
>JAISKG010000037.1 GCA_031261015.1 Dysgonamonadaceae bacterium
TGTATTCCGAAAAAAATAATCGTACGACGGAAAGCGCTTCCGTCAAGGAATCCGTCGGCTTGTATTCCACGGAAGCTCCTTCTACCGACGGCATTTTACGTGCCGGAGGCAACGAAGGTGATGGCGATGGAAACCCAAACAAAGTCCCGGCCAAGGACAGTCTGCTGCTTGTACTCATCGTCGCAGCCGGCTACCTCACTTGGAGAAGAAAGAAAAATCAGGGAGTTTTCTAAACCCTGAGTTAATAAATGTTTAAAGTTTTAAGATTGGCGAAGGCTCTTGTGACAAGAGCCTTTTCGCTGTTTAAAAACGGTTAATTGCATGAAGCGAAAAGAAGGATTTGACCTCTTTTAATCAATCGTGATTTCCCCTGCGAGCGACAAATTCACGTACCACTTCACTTGCTTGGGTTCCAAGCCGTGGCCGAAAAGAAACATCAGCTTGGCGATGGCCGCCTCGGCCGTCATGTCGTAGCCCGACACCACGCCGATGTCGCGCAAAGTTTGCCCCGATTCGTAGCGATCCATCTCGACCGATCCGGAAGCGCATTGCGTCACATTGACGACGACAATCCCCTTTTTAACTGCTTCTCTTATAATGTCTAAGAACCAGATTTCGGTCGGAGCGTTGCCGCTGCCGTAAGTTTCCAAAATCACTCCTTTGAGGTTGGGAATGGCAAACATGGCCTTCACGGTTTGCGGCATAATTCCCGGAAAAATCCGCACCGTAACAATATTGGTATCCAAAAGATAATGAAACTCCGGCCGCACATTCTTTTCCACCCGGCGAATCAAATCGTGCCGGTACTTGATATACGTTCCCGCTTCGGCCATTGCCGGATAATTGAACGAGTTGAATGCCCGGAAGTTGGCTGCGTTGACCTTCGTGGTACGATTGCCGCGCAACAGTAAATTCTGAAAAAAAATACAAACTTCCGAAACAAAAGAATTTCCATCTCGATCTTTATCAACGGCAATTTCGAGAGCCGTAATCAGATTTTCCTTGCCGTCGGTACGGATTTTTCCGATTGGTAATTGCGATCCTGTAAGAATCACCGGTTTCGTCAGGTTTTCGATCATAAAACTAATGGCAGCAGCCGAATATGCCATCGTATCCGTACCATGCAAAATCACAAAACCATCGTATTGATCGTAATGTTCTTCGATGATGCGGACGATTTTCTTCCATTTATCGGGATTCATATCCGACGAATCGATCGGGATTTCAAATTGAATCGTATCAATATTGAATTTCAGCCGGTTCAATTCCGGAACATATTGCCTTAAACGTTGAAAATCAAACGATTTCAAAGCTCCCGTCACTTCGTCTTCGATCATTCCGATCGTTCCTCCCGTATAAATCAATAAAACCGAAGCATTGTGATCCAACATAATAGTCATCGTTTAGTGATTACAAAGATATACATTTTCTCGAATTCAAGCGCTATTTGGGAGAATCGACCGAAAATACTACCTTTGTACCCAATAATCAGAAATAATGCCTTTAAATATACCCGATAATTTACCCGCAGTCGAAATTTTGAAGCGCGAACATATTTTCGTCATGAAGCATTTACAGGCTTCCACGCAAGACATTCGCCCGCTTAAGATGGCTCTGCTCAACTTGATGCCATTGAAAATTACGACCGAAACGGATTTTGTGCGCATCCTGTCCAACAGTCCCTTGCAAGTGGAAGTAGATTTCATTAAGATGAAAAGTCATAAGAGTAAACATACTTCGACGGAACATTTGGATACGTTTTACAAAAATTTTGAAGATATCCGGCACGAGAATTACGACGGCCTGATCATTACCGGCGCTCCGGTGGAATTGCTTCCCTTTGAAGAAGTGAGCTATTGGAAGGAATTGACGGAAATTTTCGACTGGGCGAGCCGGCATGTCACGAGTACGATTTATATTTGCTGGGCAGCGCAAGCAGCTCTGTATCATTTCCATAAGATCCCAAAATATCCGTTGAAAAAGAAAATGTTCGGCGTTTTTAAACACCGGTTGAATGATCTGAGCGTACCGCTGTTTCGTGGGTTTGACGACGAATTTTATGTACCTCACAGTCACCATACCGAAATTAAAAAGGAAGATATTTTGAAAAATTCCGCGCTGCAATTACTGGCCGAATCGGAAGAAGCCGGCGTGCATTTAGTGACGGCGCGCGGCGGCCGCGAAATTTTCGTGACCGGACATGCCGAATATGCGCCCGAAACTTTGCACAACGAATATGTGCGCGATCGCGACAAGGGCTTGCCGATTGAAATTCCCGCACATTATTATCAAAATGACGATCCTGCGCAACCGGTTTGCGTTCGCTGGCGCGCCCAAGCTTACCTTTTCTATAAGAATTGGTTAAATTATTACGTTTACCAAGCCACACCTTTCAACCCGAAAGAAATCGAGCAACTCGGCGTTTTGAATTTAAATGAATGAAATCCGTCCGTAAGATCGAATTGCTGGCTCCGGCCAAAAACGCCGCGATGGGTATCGAGGCGATCAATCACGGAGCTGACGCCGTATATATCGGCGTGTCGCAGTTCAGCGCGCGAGCGGCGGCCGGAAATTCGTTGGAAGAAATCAAAAAATTGGTCGAATACGCGCATGTTTTCCGCGCCAAGGTGTATGCTGCACTCAATATTATTCTATGGGATTTGGAGTTGCCGGCGGCGGAGCGATGGCTATGGGATTTGTACCGCGCCGGCGTGGACGCCGTAATCGTCCAAGACATGGGCATTCTCGGTTTGAATTTGCCACCGGTTCCTTTGCACGCCAGCACACAAACCGACAACCGGAGCGTAGAAAAAGTGCAATTTTTGGAAAAAGCCGGATTTTCGCGCGTGGTTTTGGCGCGCGAATTGTCGATCGACGAAATCAGAACAATCGCGGCACATACTTCCGCCGAGCTGGAAGTTTTTGTGCACGGCGCTCTGTGTACGTCGTTTAGCGGACAATGTTACCTTAGTCAGGCTTTGTGCGGCCGCTCGGCCAACCGCGGCGAATGCGCTCAATATTGCCGCTTGCCCTATACTTTGAAAGATGCTGATGGGCAAATAATTGCGACTAATAAACATTTGCTTTCGCTGAAAGATCTCAATCAATCCGCGTATCTGGAAGAATTGCTGGAAGCCGGCGTTTGCTCCTTGAAAATCGAAGGTCGTTTGAAAGATCTCTCTTATGTAAAAAATATCACCGCGTATTATCGTCAAAAATTGGAC
>JAISKG010000064.1 GCA_031261015.1 Dysgonamonadaceae bacterium
CTATTGGTAATTATCCTCCTTTGTTCGTGCAACGAACACGACCCTGTTGAAAATAAAACATCCGATCCTAAACTCACTGTTGAATACGTTGACGGCGAATTTGTCCTTGATTGGTCGGGATTTATAAACAAAAACGGCGAAAAATTCGCAATCTATTTTTCCGAACAACCGATTGTAGATTTGGAAAATCCTTTCAAGACTTATAATCCGATTACTTCTTCGGCCTTCATCAGTGGAAACTTCACGTTTGGCGTGGATTACCATTTTTTGGTTACGCTCGCCAATAATCCGACCGAACGCGCTGAAGCGACTTTTCGCATCGATCCCGAATCGGTTGGTTTCAACCAGTATCTGGTGAAAATGGAAGATGATAAACCTGTATTTTTGAAAAACGGACAACCGTTCTTTATTGAGGGTGTTGGCGGCTTTGAAAAACTCGATAAAGCGGCTGCACGCGGAGCGAATGCTTTTCGCACGTGGGGTGTTGATGATATGGAGCAAACACGCCGTCAATTAGATGATGCTCAAACAAATAACATGGGTATGATGCTGGGTATATGGCTGTCGCAATATTTGTCTGATTATCAAAGAGAATCTTATACAACACAGATGCGTAATCAGGTGCAAACTGTGCTGGATAAATTTAAAACTCATCCCGGATTGATGATTTGGTGCTTGGGCAACGAGGTAGTTTGGGATGCCGAGAGCGTTGTTTTTCTCGAAGAACTTGCCGCCATGATCCACGAGCAAGATCCTTATCATCCGGTTGGTGCCGTCATCCATTCCGAAGCTGCCCTTACTATGATTGCCGAATATGCACCTTCTATTCAAATTATCGGATATAATAGTTACGGTGGTATTTATCAAGTAAAAAATATAATTGCCCGCTCCAAATTCAAAGGGCCTTATGTGATTTCGGAATTTGGGCCTCAAGGTTATTGGGAAAACGGCACTACTTCGTGGGGCGCGCACATTGAACCGACAAGCGCGGAAAAAAGCCAGCAATATCACGACCGGTATGTAAAATGTATTCAAAAAGGAGTCGATGAGCGTTGTGTAGGATCATTTGTGTTTTTGTGGGGACCCAAATACGAATCTACGACGACCTGGTTCGGCATGTTTGTCGAAGAAAACGTGCCGGGCTTGCCGATCAACGGTGAAGCTTGCCCAACGGTGGAAGTGATGGAAGAATTGTGGTCGGGACGCGAGCCTGCCGAACGTGCGCCCTACGTGGACGGCATTACGTTGAACGGCAAAACCATGCGCCAAATAACGGATCCGTTTTCTCCCGAAGAAATTGTCGATGCGCACGTCACTGCATCCGATCCGAAAGGTTATGCGTTGACATACTATTGGGAAATACTCAGAGATTTGCCGAATGCCTCTCGACGTCCTTCCCGCACCGGGAATGTCGTTACCGGTTATGGCAATGATCAAAAAATTACGGTTCCCCTTGCCGCCGGCAATTACCGTTTGTACGTCTATGTTTTGAATGGACGGGGAACGGTGGGAACGTCGAATATCCCGTTTCAGGTGCAATGAAATAGGCCATTCGATTGGAGACTACTGGCGCCGCAAAAGTTGTATGTCATGAATTTACTGTTGAATTTCCAATGCTGCGTATTTTTCCGTTTGCCCATCTTAAAAATTTTGCGTAAATTTGTACCTCATTAGTGAAAAAAATAGAGGAACAAAAAGCATGAGCGAAACAGCAAAACATGTATCTAACGAATACTCAGCCGATAGTATTCAAGTCTTGGAAGGATTGGAAGCCGTACGGAAACGTCCGGCTATGTATATCGGCGATATCAGTGAAAAAGGCTTACATCACTTGGTCTATGAAGTAGTTGACAACTCAATTGATGAAGCTTTGGCCGGCTATTGTACGTACATCAATGTCATCATCAACGAAGATAATTCCATCACGGTAAAAGATGACGGCCGCGGAATTCCCGTCGATTATCACGAAAAAGAGAAAAAATCGGCGTTGGAAGTCGTGCTGACGGTTTTGCACGCCGGCGGTAAATTTGATAAAGACTCGTATAAAGTTTCCGGCGGATTGCACGGCGTAGGCGTATCTTGCGTGAATGCGTTATCGGCTTATTTGAAAGCTGAAGTGCATCGCGACGGCAAAATCTATGTGCAGGAATATTCTTGCGGAAAACCTTTGGGAGAAATTCGTGTCGTCGGCGAAACTTCTTCGCGCGGAACGATCATCACTTTCCGTCCCGATACATCCATTTTTATTGTCAGCGAATATAAATACGATATATTAGCTAAACGCTTGCGCGAACTGGCCTATCTCAATGCCGGCGTTCGCTTGGAATTGACCGATAAACGCACGTTGAAAGAAGACGGAACTTACCGTCACGAAGGCTTTTACTCCACCGAAGGCTTAAAAGAATTTGTGAAATTCATTGACTCGGCTAAAGAGCCGCTGATCAATGACGTCATTCATATTATTACGGAAAAACAAGGTATTCCCGTCGAGGTGGCATTGACTTACAATACTTCGTATATCGAAAATGTATATTCGTATGTCAATAATATCAATACAATCGAAGGAGGAACTCACCTTGCCGGTTTCCGCCGCGGATTGACCCGCACTTTGAAAAAATATGCCGAAGATTCCAAATTACTCGAAAAAGTGAAAGTGGAAATCAACGGCGACGACTTCCGCGAAGGATTGACGGCCATTATCTCAATAAAAGTGCAAGAGCCTCAGTTTGAGGGACAAACGAAAACTAAATTAGGCAATAACGAAGTAATGGGAGCTGTGGATATGGCGCTCAGCGAAGCTTTGGGGAATTATTTGGAAGAACATCCGAAAGAAGCCAAAGTG
>JAISKG010000088.1 GCA_031261015.1 Dysgonamonadaceae bacterium
GTTTGAAATAATCGCCTTCTTGATCGAGTGCGCGGGCAAAATTATCGTGACCGAGATTGCCGTAATAAGGCCACGGACTTGCATTAACGTACATGCCCACCGGCTCATACATATCATCAAAAGGAGTGATCAAACTCGGCATATCTTCCGTTAAATCCGTGTAAAAACTCCAATAAGCAACCAAATACGGAATCCCCTTTTCGACTTGCACTTTACCATTATCTTTAATTACTTTACCATTCGCGTCGGTTTTGATTCCGCCGCCGGCCATATTGCCCCATTGATTGGAAATGAAATCGCTCTGGTTGGCATCATCACCACTGACGCTGACGGTAAAACCGTCCCACGACGCGCCGCCATAGCCATTGTTGTTGATGATGTGCGAAAACGAGAAATGCTCGAAGTCAATTGTCGGATAATCTTCGCCGTTGAAAGTTTCCGTCCATTCTCCGGTTGCCGGATCGAAGGTAAACTCTGCGGGATTCAGTGGATTCGACAGATCCAAAGTAAAGACTTGCGCTGATACGCTCCAAAACGAACTGAGGACAATCACCAATGTCATGCTTAATGTGAATAATGTTTTTTTCATACGATTGTTATTTATTTAAAATTATTTATATAAAATTGCAAAATGTGCCGGTACATCCCCCGTCCGCACCAACCATTTCTTGTTACCGTAGCGGTCGAAACAATACAGTGCGCCCGGATAAATATGATTGGCGGCATCGGTCAGGTAAATATCTTTGTTTTGCGGATTGATCAAAATCCCGTGAGGCATCGCAATTTCTTTTTCCGCTCCTCCGGCCAGAAAATTCCGGGTAACGAGTTGTTTTTTAGCCACATCGACAATCCCATACGTAATTTCATCTTTCATCGAAACATAACTAAATTCCGAGCTGTAAAGATAGAGCGAATCGCCGTCGAGGCAGAAATCCGAAACGGCGACATCTAATTCTCCGCCGTAGGTATCAGTTTGCGTATCAATCCAATAGAGGCGCGAAGGAATGTCGTAATAATCTCCGCGCGAACTGACCCACAAATGTCCATGCTTGTCGGCGCGTAAATGATGCAGATTCACGGCGACTTCAATCCGTTTTGTTTCCGTAAAACTCGGAATATCAATGACCGAAACCGTATTTTCGTAGTTTGGCGACATATAGCCGCCCGAATTAGCAACGTAGATTTTATTGCCGACAATTTCCAGTTCGTCGGGTTGAAATCCCACCAAACAGCGCGCAATTGCTTGAAACGTAGCCGTATCCACTTTAGCGACGTAACCGGTTTGTTCGTAATCGGGATTGACTTCGACGGGGCCGGCGTAGGAAGTCACATACGCATACGCGCCGTGAAAACGGATGTAGTGACAATTGGGAATATCAATCTGTCCCAAGCGTTTAGCCGTGCGCTTGTCCATCACTTCCACTTTGTTGGAGCAACTGATGACAGCGTAAAGTTTTTCGCCGTAAATAGCCAGATCGTTGCCTACATCGCCCAATTCTTTGGGAATGCTGGGATTAGTGTAAGGATAGATGTCGCGATGATATTCGCCTTCGGTTAAATTCATGTAGTCGAGCGTGGCTTTGTTGCTGCCCATATTTCCTTCGTTGAGCAGGTAAAAACCAACGATTTCGGAGGCATCGGGTGGGGTAACGGGGATGACTTCGGGCGAACGAACTTCTTCTTCTTCGCGACAAGCTGCGAACAGACACAGCATCATCAAGCTTGTATAAATAAATCTTTTCATATATCTAATTTTAAGATGATTTTAAAATTTCGTCCCGGCATGGGATAATGGGCAACGACATCGTAATATTGATTGAGGATGTTGTTGATTTCCATGGAAATTTTTGCGTACGTAGAGGCAAGGCGCGCCTTGTCCTTACAGTGGAAATGCAATGTTTTCCCTATGGTCAAATCGTGGGTGTACCAAGGCCGTTCGTAATGGGCGCGCGTATTGGCCGAATTGTGATACCGTTCACCGACGTAAATAAAACTGTAATTTGCATCCCACGATTTCCAAACAGCGTGTGCGATTGCCGAGCCGCTGTGCCGGGGGATGTAAGCGATTTGTCCGCCGTAAAATTCTTTTTCGAGTTCGTTTGCCGGAGGCGTAAAATTCTGCGCTTTTTGGAAAGTATAATTGATGGTAAAATCGATTTGTAGGGGCGAAAGATTTTTCGCCCCTACATTGGCCGACATATCTACGCCGCGAATTTCCACATAACCGATATTTTCCATCATATAGCGGAATAGTCCTTTGCCTTTGAATACGGAAACGATTTTGTTGGTCACTTCGTTGTAATAGGCATCGATACTAAAGTTCAACCGGTTGATTATTCCGGTTTTAAATTCTGTATTATATAAAAGTCCAATGTTATATTGCGTAGCGTATTCGGGGCGAAGAGCGATTGGACCTATATCTGTGTAATACAAATCGTTGAACGTCGGTATCCTGAAAATACGCTTGTAAAATGCGCGGACTTGCAGAGGCGAAAAACTTCTCGCCCCTGTGAACGGTTGATACGAAAGAAAGACAGCCGGCGTGTATTCCGTTGTATGGACAGGGCGCGGCTTGTCCATGCGCGTGTCCGAAACAAACGTTCCCAAAAGGCTGGCTTGCGCTTTCCATTGCCGCCACTCGAAAGCCGTAGCCAAAGCTGCAAGCGCCGTATTTCGCACCGGATAACCAGAATATTTCATGTTAGAATTTAATTTATTCCATTGATAATCAAAAGAAAAATTAATATCCCAATTCGATAAAATGCTGTATTTATTGGCAAGTGAAGCATAAATCTCCTGCTGCAAGAAAGTATTATCGAGATGCATCAAAGTGGTATCGGGATTGAGATAATGCAGCCAATCGTTGGAATATTTTAAGTGAAATAGACATTCGTATTTTTCGGGCAGGGGCATAAAATTTTTTGCCTCTACTTGTGTAAAGAAATTTCGATCCCATTGCCGTTGCGAACTCATCCATACATTGTTGACAATTGCGCCCGGAATCCCTCTTTCGGAATGGTAAAAATACGTTTTGGCATGCCAATTGCCTCGTTCTGTAAAACCGTTCAGGCCGCCTTCCAACCGGGCGGAATGAATATCGCCGTTTTGCCGGAAGGCGGTTGTGTCGTTGGCAATCGTTCCGTTGGCATTGTAGTTGGTATAGCGGTATTTGTATTTTCCCGAAGAATAAATGTATTCGGCATTGAAGGACGACGATATGTTGTTGGTAATTTTTTGTTCCCACAAAATCGAGGGATCGATTAAATCGAACGAGCCGGTGCGGTAAAACGCTTTGATATTCGTTTTCTTATCGCCCAAAAATCGAGGGCGGCGCGTACGCAAATAAATTGTTCCCGCCGAACCGAAATCTTTGGCAGACTGGAAAATTTCGCTTTTCTGACCGTTGTATAGCGAAATTTCCTCGATATTATCTAATGAAAATTTGCCTAAATCCGCTTGCCCGTTTTGCGCATTACCCAATTGGATGCCATCGTAAAAAACACCCAAATGATTGGTTCCCATGCTACGGATGTCCACGGTTTTCAATCCGCCGATACCGCCGTAATCCTTCAATTGCACGCCGGAAAAATAGCGAACAGCGTCGGCCACGGAAAAACTGCTTAAGGCCTCCAAGCGTTCGCCGGAAAGTCGTTGCGAGGGAATGACTTCGCGGTAACGATCGCCAACAATCGTTACCTCGCCGATATGCTGCACGCTGTCTAATTTGTTTTGTGCTAAGCAAACAGTTGCCGACAAAAAACCAATAATTACGCCAAACGCTCTGCCTGAAAACATAAAAAGCCGTTTAAATCTTTCTTAAACAGCCTCCAAACAATAAAAATCGGGATAAACACGCAGAAAATCCGCCTTGTTTGCCGCCGGCCTTATTCCTCGAAAGCCTTCAACACACCTCTCTCCCCCTTCGGGTACTCTCTCCAAAAGGAGAAAGAAAAGCGGAAGATTGGTTTTCATTTTGGCAGGTCTTCTGACTTACTCTTTTCTGATGTTTGCCTTCCCAAAACTTGCCGTTTCAGTGGCGAAGTCACATCATTTTCAATTTTCAACTCTCAATTTTCAATTGAGACAGAGCTTACAGCAGCGGGTCTGTTCGGGATTTTCACCCGATTCCCTTTTCAACGCTTTTCCCGAATGAGAATTGCGTCACCAAAATTTCGGGAGCAAAGATAGTGATTGTTTTTGGAATTTTTGAAAATAAATGGTGCAATTTTTTTTACCACAGAGAACACTGAGTACACCGACGTTTTCTCTGTGCTTTCTGTGTCCTCTGTGGTTATTTATTTTTATTGTATTCTATTGTAAGCGCTCTACTTCCTGCGTTGCTGAGCTTTCGCCGCGATATTTCTGCCTAATCGTGATTTGCAAGAATTAGGTAAAAAACTAAAAAGCACAAAGTTCAAAAAAGCAAAACAGATATTAGTCAGTAAAAATTGCAAATGAAATTTTGGCTTTCTATTGTTGTTATCTGAAAAAGCAGTATTTTTGCAG
>JAISKG010000094.1 GCA_031261015.1 Dysgonamonadaceae bacterium
CAATTAGCCGGAAATTTTACGTGATTTTTTGTTAAAGTTTCTCCGAGATTCATCCTAATTTGTTTTAGTTTTTTGCCTATTAAGTCGCAAAGGTACGGAGATTATTTGATTTTGCAAAATAATTTGCATACTGGTTAATTCTTTTTTTGAAGCGCTATTATCCGCTTCCCCCGATTGCACCGGTAAGCGCCCAGCGGGCGCAAAGCATTATAGCCGAGGGTAAGCACAAGCCCAAAGGGCTGTGCGTAACCCCCGGTCGCAGGACGTCAATTCATCCTTGCGCCACGTAGCGGTGCAAGCTGTCTGAAAATGTTTCGCCGCTACGCGGCTTATGCGTGTGGGATGCATTTATATCCGTGGGCTACGTTCCACCCTTCGGGTGTTCACTCACCCACGGCTACTAAGCTTAGGCCGCTACGCGGCCAGCGCGAAGTAATGGTTGCCCTTATTACGGGTGGGTATGTATTACAAGGTAGTTAAGAATTTCAAATTTTCCGAACAAATTAAAAAATGTTGCTTGCTGCCCGCATAGGCTTTCGTAACATATTTTATTCCTTCTTGATTTAAAATGTGGAGCAATTCTTTGACGGTTTCTCTTTCTCCCTTTCTTACATAATCATCTACAAGTATGCAAAATTCTTTTTGCAAATTGTTTTTAGCCATGAACAATATTTGAGGCCGGGAATACCTTTTGGAACCGAAAGGACCGTCGATTACAATTAAATCGTATTGTTTCCCTTTGAGTTCTTCTTCAATATTTTTATAAGAGAGCGTTTCTTTATTTTTATATTTTATTTTGGCCAATTCCATCAATTTGATTTCAACCGGATATTTGCCTGCAGTGTTATTGGAGAAAAACCGAATCCAATCCGGGTCATGTTCTACGGTAACTGCCTCCACGTGATGGAAATAAGCGTATTGTTGAATGAGTTTAGACGACTCGCCCAAGCCGAATTCGATAACGGATTTCGGTTTCATCCCTTCCAACACTCTAAACAATGTGTATAAAAAGGCATAATCGACCGCATGCCGCCCCGGAGAAAAATTCCTGTATTTCAACCATTCACAATCGGCGATCGTACTGTTAAACGTGATTGCTTTTAATATTTCATTACTTCTTGTCAATGTGGTCAATTGGGCTTTGTTGATTCCAAAGTAATCCCAAATAACTCTTTTTAGAGGTTTTAACATAATGCGTTTTGTTTAGTATTAAAAACGGAAGATGGCACTGTTTAGTATCCTAATTTTATTAAACTTTGTTAAATATTAGTACTATGTATTGCATAGTATTTTTATTCGATTTACCTTTGTCCCATCAAATCATATCCGTTATGAATGCAGACAATGTAAAATCACAAATGCGAAAAGGAATCTTGGAATATTGCATTCTCTTGATTCTCAAGCGTGAGCCGGCTTACGCCAACGATGTAATCCGGATCCTGCAGGAAGCTCATTTAATCGTCGTGGAAGGAACGCTTTATCCTTTATTAACCCGCTTGAAAAACATGAATTTGTTGAATTATCAGTGGGTTGAATCCACGCAGGGGCCGCCGCGAAAATATTACAGCCTCACTCCGGAGGGCGGTGACTTCCTTCGTGAACTCGGTTCGGCCTGGGACGAAATCAATGAAACAATCCTTCATTTGAAACAATTATAAACACATAATGCAATATGAAAAAGACAATAACCGCTAATCTCAATGGCCGAGTTTTCGTGATCGACGAAGATGCTTATCAATTATTAGACAATTATTTGCGTAATTTAAAAATCTATTTCCGAAAGGAAACGGACGCTTCGGAAATCATTGCCGATTTTGAGTCGCGCATTGAGGAATTATTTACCGAGAAAATCCATTTGGGTTATCAGGTCATCAACATCGAGCAAGTGGAAGAAGTGATCGCCCGTATCGGAAAACCGACTGATTTTCAAACGGAAGGCGAAGTCAAATCCGAAGAAGAGAAGTTGAAGGATCACAAAGAAGACAAAGAGTATAAGGAAGTGAAAAAGAAATTGTTCCGCGATACGGACGATAAAATCATCGGAGGCGTTTGCTCCGGGATTGCCGCTTACTTTGGCTGGGATCCTTTACCTGTGCGTATCTTATTGATTGTGCTTTGTTTCGTCACTTCTTTATCGGTCGTTATCCCGTATCTGATTGCATGGATGATTATTCCGGCGGCTAAAACGGCAGAGCAGAAATTGCGCATGCAAGGAAAAGAAATTACTGTAGAAAATATCGGTAAAACGGTTGCTGCAGACTCGATTAGATCGCAAGAACCAAAAAAAAAGGGATGTCTGGGAGGTTTCATTGAAGCGATCGGCGGTTTCCTGAAAGTTTGCTTCGTGGGCTTGGGCTGTCTGGTGGGAGGTCCTGTACTTTTCGCACTTGCGATCATCGTTATCGTATTGATTGCTATATTGTTCGGAATTGGTAACGAGATGCTTGGCTGGCTGCCTTTCGGTTGGGGAAGCGCCACTCATTTTGTCGAGTTTTCTCATCCAACTTTAGCTACGATCGCTTTTGTGGTTTTGTGGGCCATTCCGTTAATCGTTCTGATTTATGCAATTGTATCTTATTTTGCTCATTTACAACCCTTAAGTAAAGGGGTAAAATGGGTTACATTCGGAATTTGGATTATCGTTTTGGTTTTATTTTTATGTTCCGGGTGGCATGTAAACGAAGAGCGATTTTTTGAAAATTCCGGTATTAACTGGAATAATAATAAAGAGGCGATTGTAGGAAACGGCGAGATGTCGGAAAAACGGGATATCTTAATTTCGCCCATCGAAACGATTGTGATTGAAGACAAACTGATTGCTCAAGTACAGATCGAACAGGCGGTTAACGATACGACAACAATCCTTTTGCGCGGTGATGAAAATTTATTAAACAGAGTCGCTTACGAAATCCACGATCGCACTTTGCATTTATCTACCGAAGACAACCGGCCGTTTCGCACGAAAAATTCGTTTATTGTCCGGATTCAAACACCGAATTTGCAAAAATTAAAAATGGAATCGGTGGGTAGTGTCACGATTCGCGACCGATTCAAAGCCGATACGCTGATGATCTGGCTGAACGGCGCGGGAAAAGTGACAGCAGGCGAACTGGTTGCACAATCGCTGCAAGTCAGGTTAGACGGAGCGGGAAAAGTGGAAGCAGGCGAACTGGCAGTCCAATCGTTGAACGTTCAATTAGATGGCGTCGGGAAAGCAACTTTATCCGGCCAAGCAAAAAAAGCCGTTTTGAATTTGAACGGAACCGGTAAAATCGACGCCGGAAATTTAGTTGCCGATTCGGTTTTTGCTGAACTCGACGGCGTCGGTAAAATTCAATGCAATCCGGTGATTTTCATTCAAAAAAGGGTGAACGGCATCGGTAAAATCTCTTGCAAAAACGAATTTAATGCTAAATAAATAGATTATGGCTTTAATCAAATCAGTCCGGGGCTTTACCCCACAAATTGGGAAGAACGTTTTTTTAGCCGACAACGCTACGATTATCGGCGACGTAGTAATCGGCGACGATTGTAGTATTTGGTTCAACGCCGTGTTGCGGGGCGACGTTAATTCGATCCGTATCGGCAAGCGTGTGAATATTCAGGACGGCGCCGTCGTTCATACTTTGTATGAAAAATCGGTAGCCGAAATCGGCGACGATGTGAGTCTGGGACACAATGTAGTCGTTCACGGCGCAAAAATCGAAAACGGCGCGTTGATCGGAATGGGAGCTATTGTGCTGGATCATGCGGTAGTAGGTGAAGGAGCTTTAGTGGCCGCCGGCTCGGTCGTGCTCAGCGGAACTCATGTAGAACTCGGCTGCATTTACGGCGGAACTCCTGCGAAATTCATCAAGAAAATGGATCCCGAGCAATCAAAAGAAATCAATCAGAAAATTGCTACTCAGTATCTTATGTATTCGGAGTGGTATAAGTAAGCAGCGGAAAAATATTTTCATAAATTTTGTGCGTGGCGCCGAGGTTGTGTTGAACATAATCTCCGGCGCTTTTTCCGCTTTGTTGCAATCGGTCAGGCTGTTGCAGGAAAATATTCATGCGTTCGGAGAAAGTTTCTTCGTCGCTGACAGAGAAGGCGCCGCTGCAAGCAATCAATTCTTTTGCTTCCTTGAATTTCTGGTAATTAGTCCCGAATAAAACCGGAATTGCGTAAACTGCCGCTTCCAAAATATTGTGAATGCCTGCGCCGAAACCACCGCCGACATAAGCTGCCTGTCCATAGCGATAAACCGACGACAACAATCCGAAACAATCCATAATCAGGCAATCAGCCATTTGCATCGACGTTTCGTCCGCTTGGGAATAACGCACCGCCGGCCGCTGCAAACGCGATTGAATGTTTTGGATGCGGTTTTCGCAAATCTCGTGTGGCGCAATAATTAATTTCATTTCGGGATGTTGATTGAAAAACGGGAGCAGCAAATCTTCGTCTTTCTCCCACGTGCTACCGGCGACCAAAATTAATGAGCGCGATTCGCCGGGCTGTAAAAATTGTTCGATCAGAGGAATGTCTTTGCGTAATTGGTAAATTTCATACACGCGGTCGAAACGGG
>JAISKG010000166.1 GCA_031261015.1 Dysgonamonadaceae bacterium
GTTTGATTTCCTTGAGTCTTTTTGTGCTGATTATCGCCAAATTATACCTCTACGATATTTGGAAAATGGGACAAACGGGACGGATTATTGCACTGATTGTCCTTGGAATTTTGTTTTTAGCCGTTTCCTTTTTGTACCAGAAGCTAAAAGGATTACTGAAAAAAGAAGACGAAACGGAAGAGGGAGGAACAAATGAAAACTAATATGCAACGTCAAATTTTATTGCTACTTGTCGTTTTCTTGCCGTTAGCAAGTCGAGGACAGTCTTTTTCCGGAAAATCAATCATTCCCGAAGTGGAAGAGAGCGGATATTATCATATATTGTTAAGTCCCGATGTAATAGCCCTTTCTCAAGAAAATTTGCAGGATATTCGTATTAAAAACGATCGACAAGAAACAGATATTCCGTTTTTATTACGATCGGAATATCCGAAAAATCAATCTACCTATTTCCAAAATTACACGATAGAGGAAAATATCTTTCACGCAAAAGATAGTCTGACCCGTATTATTGTTGATAATGAAGCGAAGGAAGAAATCCGGCAATTTTGCATCAGTATCCGTAATGCGGAAATTACCAAATACATTTCTTTGCAGGGAAGCGACGATAAAAAAACATGGTATGTCGTTAAAGAAAAATTTCGGGCGAAGCCTGGAATAAAAAACGATGAAAATAGTGAAATGCTGATAGTCGATTTTCCACAAGGAAATTACCGGTACTACGAAATTAGAATGAGTAATCTTCAAAAAGATCCTATACAAATATTAAATGTAGGAAAATACCGGTATAGTGAAACTTTGGGAAAATATACAAAAGTTGAAATAGGTAGTTTTGTGCAAAAAGATAGCTCCGATACTAAGACTTATCTGATTTTGCCTACTATTTCGCGACGTTATCTTGTGAACCGGATTCATTTTGAAATCGACAGTAAGCAGCCGTATTTGCGGCAAGCGCAATTTGTTGAGCGAACTGAGGATAAAACAATTACAAATCAATCATTTATACTTTCTTCTCAAAAAGAAAACACGATTGACATTACCGGTTTTCTCTCTCTTGCAACGATGATTGTAATAGACAACAAAGATAATCGTCCGTTACAAATTCGTGGAATAACAGCCTTTCAATTAAACCGTTATTTGACTGTTTACTTGGAAAAAGGAGAACGCTATACGCTTTATTGCGGCGATCCCAATCTTCCAGCTCCTCAATATGATTTGGTTTATTTTGAAAAAAATATTCCCGAAAACTTGTGCGTTTTGGAATTGCCAACTTTGGAAAATATTTCCCAACAAGAGATTTCCCCGATGCCTCAAAAAACAAATTTTATGGAAACGCAAACATTTCTTTGGTTGATTATTGGGGGAGTAGGTTTATTGTTGTTGTGGATTTGCTATACGATGATGAAGGAAATGAAGAAAAAAAATTGATAGGATGACGAACGAACCCCTCAGTTTCTGGATCGGATTTATTGTCTTCGTAATAGTCATGTTGCTACTTGATTTATTTGTTTTTCACAAGAACGACAAAACGATGAAAGTCAAAACAGCCTTACTTTGGAGCGCATTTTGGATCGGATTGGCTATGCTTTTTGACATGGGCGTTTATTATTTTCTGGGGCATCAAAAAGCGCTGGATTTCTTTACCGGATATTTGATTGAAGAATCGTTAAGCGTTGATAATCTGTTTGTTTTTATTATGATTTTTGCAGCATTCGGTATTGAACCGAAGTATCAACATCGCATCTTGTTTTGGGGAATTATCGGGGCAATTGTGATGCGCGCCATGTTTATTTTTGCAGGTATTGCGCTAATCCGAAAATTTGTATGGGTAATGTATATTTTCGGCATCTTCTTAATTTATACTGGAATAAAGATGCTTTTCGAGAAAGATAGCCAAGACGAGGTTATGGACCTCGAGAACAATAAAATGCTCAAATTCATCAAACGTTTTCTTCCCATCACTACCAACCATGAGGAAACTCATTTTTTTAAACGGATTAATGGTAAATTATTTGCTACTCAATTTTTCTTAACTCTCTTAATGATAGAATGTTCCGATTTGATTTTTGCCGTCGATTCCATTCCTGCAGTGATGTCGGTTTCCACCGACCCGTTCATTGTTTATACCTCCAATATTTTTGCCGTTCTCGGTTTGCGTTCGTTGTATTTTGCGCTGAGCGGTATTATGAAATATTTCCGATATTTAAAACTCGGATTGGCATTTATTCTCAGTTTTATCGGATTAAAGATGTGTGTGAACGAATTGAGCCGCGCGATGGATTGGCATTTCCATATTTCTAATTTTGTATCGTTGGGAGTAATTGTTGGGATATTGACGATTGCGATTGTGGCTTCGATGATTAAAAACAAACGTCCGGAATAAATTTAAATTTTATGGAACATACGATCGACATAAAGCAACTTGTATTCAAAGATACTTCGTTTGCTAACTTGATGAATAAGAGAATATTGAATATTCTCCTGATTGCGACGAATTACGATGCTTTCATGTTGGAAGACGACGGCCGGATCGACGAACAATTATTTAATGAATATACTTCGCTGAGTCTGCGTTATCCGCCGCGATTCACACAGGTTTCAACAGAAAAGGAAGCGCTGGAAGTAATGGAACATCTGCCGTTCGACTTGGTCATTTGCATGCCAAACATGGACGAAACGGATATTTTTTCGACGGCCAATCATATTAAATCGTTGTATCCGAAAGTTCCGATTGTGGTGCTGACGCCTTTTTCCCGCGAAGTGACCCGCCGCATCAGCAGCGCCGATTTATCGTCGATCGATTATGTGTTCAGTTGGTTGGGAAATTCGGCTTTATTGCTGGCTATTATTAAGTTACAGGAAGACAAGATGAATGTGGACGACGATATTCGTTCCGTAGGCGTGCAAACGATTTTGCTGGTGGAAGATTCAATTCGTTTTTACTCGGCGGCTCTGCCGCATTTATATAAGTTTGTGTTGGAACAGTCGAAAGAATTTTCCAAAGAGGCTTTGAATCCGCACCAGCAGACTTTACGGATGCGCGGCCGTCCCAAAATCCTCTTGGCACGCTCGTATGAAGAGGCCGTCACCTTGTACGACCAATACAAAGATCATATCTTGGGGATTGTCTGCGACATGAGTTTTGAGCGCGAAGGTCGGAAAGACCAGTTGGCCGGCTATCATTTTGCATGCGAAGTGCGCAAACAAGACCGTTTCGTCCCGATTATTTTCGATTCGTCCGAATCGAAAAACCGGCAATACGCCGAGGAATTGCATTGCAGTTTTATAAATAAAAATTCCAAGACTTTTCCGCAGGATTTGCGCAAAGAAATCACCAATAATTTTGGCTTCGGCGATTTTATTATTGTAAATCCGGCTAATGGAGAGGAAGTTATGAGGATTCGCTCATTGCAAGACCTTCAGAAAAAAATATTCGATATTCCCGAAGATTCGTTAACTTACCATTTGTCACACAATCATTTTTCGCGATTTTTTTATTCGCGCGCCATGTTTCCGATCGCCGAATTTTTGAAAGGCATCGACGTTTCATATTACAGTGACATGAACGAGGCGCGCCAGCTTATTTTTGAAACAATCGTCAGTTACCGGAAAATGAAAAATTCGGGTATAGTGGCTGTATTTGAGAAAGATCGCTTTGACGAATATTCCAATTTTGCTCGCATCGGCGAGGATTCGTTGGGCGGAAAAGGGCGCGGCTTGGCATTTATGGGACAGATGATTAAGCGACAGGGACGGGAATTGGAACGACTTTTCCCGGATGTAACGGTTCAAATTCCGAAAAGCGTGGTGCTGGCTACCGACATTTTCGACGAATTTATGGAGGAAAATAATTTGTATTCCATTGCGTTACAAGATTTGCCGGACGAAGCCATTCTGCATCATTTTTTGCAAGCCAAACTTCCCGAAAGCTTGATCGAAGATTTGGTCGCTTTTTTCGATGTAGTGAAAACGCCGATCGCCGTGCGTTCTTCGAGTTTATTGGAAGATTCTCATTATCAACCGTTTGCCGGAATTTATAACACCTACATGGCGCCTAAAATCAACAATTCTGCCGAGATGCTCGAATGCATCAGTAATGCAATTAAAGGCGTGTATGCTTCGGTGTTTTTCAAAGACAGCAAGGCTTACATGACGGCTACGCAAAACCTGATTGATCAGGAAAAAATGGCGATTGTGTTGCAGGAAGTAGTCGGGCAAGCTTACGGCGACCGTTTTTATCCAACGATTTCCGGCGTAGCGCGCTCGTTGAATTTTTATCCGATAGGAAACGAAAAAGCGGAAGACGGTGTTGCCACAGTTGCGTTAGGTTTGGGAAAATACATTGTGGATGGTGGAGTTACGCTCCGTTTTTCGCCTTTGCATCCACATTCGATCTTGCAGACCAGTGTGCTCGAATTTGCGCTGAAAGAAACGCAAACGAAATTTTATGCACTGGATCTCAAATCTTTACATGCCGACCGGCTTTCGATCGACGATGCGTATAATTTGTTGAAATTACCGGTGAAGGAGGCTGAGGCCGACGGCTCTTTACGCTATTTGACTTCGACTTACGATTCGCGCGACCAAGTATTGTTGGACGGCTATTATCCGGGACCTTACCGCAAAATTATTACATTTTCGGGCGTTTTGCAGCATCAGATTTTTCCGTTGGCCGGAATTTTGGATTTCTTGCTGAAACTGGGGCAACGGGAAATGGGACGACCGGTGGAAATCGAATTTGCCGTCAATCTGGAGAAAAACGACCGACAGGAAATGAAAGGCACTTTTTATTTGTTGCAAATCCGGCCGATTGTGGACAGTAAAGTGGTGGTTGACGAGGATTTATCGCTCTTGGCTAAAGCCGATCCTTTGTTGTATTCCACACATGCAATGGGACACGGAATCATAAACGACGTTTCGAATGTGATTTACGTGAAAACTTCAGACTTCGATTCAGCTAATAATCAAGAGATTGCGTGCGAAATCGAGGAATGGAACCGGCAAATGGAAAAAGAAGGACAGAATTATATTCTGGTCGGTCCCGGCCGTTGGGGAAGCAGCGATAACCGCCTGGGTATCCCGGTGAAATGGTCGCATATTGCCAACGCACGCCTCATTGTGGAATCGGGATTGGAAAATTATCGCATCGAACCCAGTCAGGGCACGCATTTTTTCCAGAATCTGACTTCGTTCGGCGTGGGTTATTTTACGCTGAATCCGTATTTAAAGGATGGTATTTTCGACGAAGCGTTTTTGAATTTACAGCCGGCGGTTCGCGAAACCAACTATTTGCGCCAAGTCCATTTCGATGTTCCGCTTTCGATTAAAATGGATGGGAAACGGAATTTGGGAATTGTAATGAAACCGTGAAATTGGAATGAATCCGAGAGTGTTTGACAAACTCAAAACGCTGGCCGATGCAGCTAAGTTCGACGTATCTTGCGCATCGAGCGGTACTTCGCGCAGTAATCCGCAGAAAGGCATCGGATCGGCGGCCGGTTGGGGCATTTGTCACAGTTTTACGGAAGACGGGCGTTGTGTTTCGCTGCTGAAAATCATGTTGACCAATCATTGTATTTACGATTGCGCGTATTGCTTAAATCGCCGGAGCAACGATATTCCCCGCGCCACGTTTGCCGTTTCGGAATTGGTGGAATTAACGTTAGAATTTTATAGACGCAATTATATCGAGGGTTTGTTTTTGAGTTCGGGCATCGTCCGCAACGCCGATTATACGATGGAGCGTATGGTGCGAGTAGCCAAAGATTTACGTTTGCAGCATCGTTACAACGGCTATATTCATTTGAAAAGCATTCCGGGCGCGAGCCGCGAGTGGGTGGCCGAAGCAGGTTTATATGCCGACCGTTTGAGTTGCAACATCGAAATGCCGTCGGAGCAAAGCCTGAAAATCATTGCACCCGACAAGGATTATCAAAGCGTTTTCCGGCCGATGCACTACATTCAGCAAGGTTTTTTGCAGGGCAAGGAAGAGAAAAAGAAATATCGTCACGCGCCGCGATTTGCACCTGCCGGGCAAAGCACGCAGATGATTATCGGCGCCACGCCCGACGACGACAACCGGATTTTGCATCTGGCGCATTCGCTGTATCAGCGGCCGGCTATGAAGCGCGTGTATTATTCGGGTTATATACATTTGAATACGTATGATACGCGATTGCCTGCCTTGCCCGCACCGCCTTTGGTGAGGGAAAATCGCTTGTATCAGGCCGATTGGCTCATGCGGTTTTATCATTTCGGTGTGGACGAGATTGTGAATGAGGTGCATCCGAATTTGGAACTCGAATTGGATCCGAAACTTTCGTGGGCGTTGCGCAATCCGCAAGTTTTTCCGGTAGATATTCAAACGGCTGATTATGAAATGCTTTTGCGTGTGCCGGGCATTGGAGTAAAATCGGCGCAACTGATTCTCACTTCGCGGAAATACGGCCGGCTGACTTCCGAAAACTTGCGGAAAATAGGCGTAGTGATGAAACGCGCCAAATATTTCATCACTTGCCGCGAATTGCCTGCGTTCACCGTACAGGAAGCCAGACCGGAATATGTCCGCCGGATGCTGCTTTCCCCTAAACACAAAGAAAACAAACAATTAGCCATTGATTTCGACCATGCTTTACTTCCTCTACGATCGAACGTTTGACGGCTTACTGACGGCCGTTTTCGATGCTTTCAACCGGAAAGAATTTCCCAACCGGATTGTCGATCAAGCGATTGCTATTCCATTGTTTACCGATACGTTTTCCGTCATTACCGACGTCGAAAAGAGCAAACGAGTTTTCATTGCTTTAAAGAAAAAAATATCCACCTCAGCTTTGAACATGCTGTTTGTCTGTTATTTATCCGAAATGGAAGATGTTGAGATGATGATTTTTCGTTACATTCAAAAAGCCTTAGCCTCTCCCATCAGCATTGAGTTGAATTTTGCCGACAATGACGTTTTATCCTTATCTAAAATTTACAAAAAAGTGCAGAATGAAGCGATGCACATCAAGCAATTCGTCCGTTTTCAAAAAACCGGCGATGGGATGTATTTTGCCGTCGTTGATCCTCTTTATGACGTATTGCCCTTATGCTCAGACTTTTTTGAAGACCGCTACGCCGATCAGATATGGTTGATTTACGATGCGCGCCGCCACTACGGTCTGTATTACGACAAGAAGCAAACGGAGCAAATCCATTTTGAAACGCCGCCGGCATTCGCCATTCAAAAAGGTCGCTTAACCGCTGAGCAACAAGATGAAACCGAGCGGATTTTCCAAGCTTTGTGGAAAGATTATTTGAAAAGTACAACGATTCAAGCACGGAAAAATTTGCGGTTGCAACGGCAGTTTATGCCGAGGAGGTTTTGGAAGTATTTGGTGGAAAAGCAGTAAAATAAAAAAACGATTTATTTTCAGTGAAAATTTGGTTATGTGAAAATTTGACAGTATTTTTGCTGTCAAAATATTTTAGCAGTAAAAACACTGTCAATTTATCTCAACAGTAAAAAAGCTGTCAAAAAAATAATATGAATACCGGATGTTGTACCTAAATATAAATTGCACCCAAGTCCGAAGGACTTTAATTTCAATAACCCCGTGCAAGCATAGCGCAGCTCGGGGAGGTGAAATACTCTTCCCTAACCGGGACTACGTAGTAGTTCAACCCTCTACGGGGTTGAAGAGAGTGCGTAGTCGCCTATACCCCGAGCTGCGATACGCTTGCACGGGGTTATTGAGATAGTACGCCTTACGGCGTACCCCGAACAGGTAAAATATCCGATAATCATTAAAAATAATTTTCAAGATTATGGAAGATAAATGGAAAGACCCGAAAATTGTTATCGGAAATGTGGCTGAAGGTGATTGTTATTATCCTCGAAACGAAATTGTTGAGCAAATTTGGAACGAATTGGAAAAAGGCAGTTCCATTTTGATTGCTGCGCCACGCCGTGTGGGAAAAACTTCGGTTATGGAATTTATGAAAGATGCCGAAAAAGAAAATTACAAATTGATCTTCAGTAATATACAGGGGATTGATTCGGCAGATAAATTTTATGAAAGAATTTATACTTTGCTTTTGAACTGCTTAAACAAATCGAACAAAGCAAAAAAATGGTTCAAAAACTTTTTGAAATCCAAATCCATTACAGAAATAACGCTTAATGGCCTCAAATTTGAACGTAAGCCCACTGATTTTTTAAAGGAAACAAATGATTTACTTGTTGAAATCAATAATAATAAAGAAACGGGAAAAATTGTCTTACTGATAGACGAACTGCCTGAAGTGCTTTTCAAAATCAACAAGACAAACAGTGAAAATGCCATTTCCATTCTGAAAAATTTGAGACATTGGCGTCAACAGCCCGAAATGAACAAAAAAGTACAATTTGTGCTTGCCGGCTCAATCGGGATTCATTATGCAGTAAATGCGATTGAACAACGAAATTCCGATTTAAATGATTTGGCGACAATAGATTTTCCACCTCTTTTATTTTCAGAAGTTTGCACTTACATTGACTGGGCTACCAATACCGCTACAATTCACTATAGCGAGGAACTCAAAAATTATTTGGCAAATAAAATCGCTTATTATGTTCCATTTTTTATCAATATTATGCTTGATGAAATAAATAAAGAGGCAAAGAAAAATAATAATCCGAACATTTCAACGAAAGACATTGATAAGGCTTTTGATAAAATTGTAAAAAACAGCGATCATTTCGAAGATTGGAAAAACCGCCTGAAAAAATATATGCCTCCGGGAAATTTCAACTTTGTCAATGAAATACTTACACATGCTGCACATAGGGATAAGATCTCATTGCAGGAAATTTACGACAAAGCTGTAAAGTACAACAAAACAGCTGATTATATGGATTTTATCCATGACTTGGAAAAAGACGGCTACATTACCGAAACAAATGAAAAATATGTTTTTATTTCTCCCTTCTTGAGCGCTTTCTGGAAAAAGAATAATCCTGTTTATAACGGTTAAAATCAACAATTTATGATACCAATTTATCAAAATTCAACTAACGATAATTACGAGAGCATAAAAGTCAATTTTATTGTTCGCACAGTAGAATATGATACGATTATTTCCTCATTAATAAACAGAAAGTCAACCGATTCCATTCAGCATGAGTTGATATTGGGCAGACGGGGCAGCGGAAAATCCACGTTGCTCAAACGCCTTGAAATGGAAATTATTGAAAATGATAAACTGAATAAAAAATATATTCCTGTAAATCCGGCGGAAGAGCAGGCCGGCGTCTATCGTTTGTTCGATTTGTGGGAAAAAGTTTTAGAAGAGCTGGCTTGCCGTACGGAAACGAAAATGGCTTTAAAAAATTATTCTGAATTTACTGACGACCAAACCTATACCCGCTATCTATACAGCGAGATTCACGCTTTTTGCGTAAAACAAAAACGGCAGGCTGTGTTGCTTTTGGACAATTTCGACCGGATTGTGATCAATTTCTCCGACGACGGCAACCTGCTGCGCGAAACGCTTATCAATTACCACGACCTTGTGCTGATAACTGCAAGCACACGAATGGACGAGCATTTTTGGCAATACGACCAGCCCTTTTACGAATTTTTCCGCCGGCATCGCTTGGAAATGCTCAGCAGCGAAGAAACATTCCGTTTACTCAACCACTGGGCGGCCTCACCCGATTTTAATGAAACGGAAAGACATAAAATTCAGGGCTTTCTTAAAAACTATCGCGGAAAAGTGGAAAATGTACGCCTGCTGACAGACGGATTGCCGCGCACCATGCTGTTTTTCCTGAACATTGTGCTGCAAAACGAAAATCCGATAGAGGCGGATTTGCTGAAAAAAGTGATGGACGAGGTAACGCCACTGTATCAGGAACGCTTGCAATCTCTCGCACCGCAAATGCGGAAAATGGTACAGGAAATGGCATTTTTCTGGGAAGCCTGCTCCACAAAAGAGTTGGCCGAACGCTGCCGGATGGAAAGCAAATTGGTAGCGGCAAACCTTAAAACGCTAAGCGATAAAAATATAGTGGAAACTATTGTCACCGACAAACGGCAAAACCTTTATCGCATTTCCGAACGCTTTTTCAATATGTGGCTTATCGTTACGCAGGGCAATCCCGAACAAAAACGCAAAGCGCGTTGGCTAAGCATTTTTTTGGAGAGTTGGTATGACAAAGAAGAATTACAAAATATGGCGAAACAGCATATTGAAAATTTAAAACAACATAAAATATCGCAGGAAAAAGCATTGTTGCGTACAAAAAGTTTGGCACAAAGTAAACACATAAGCATTCTTGACCGCGATGAAATGATAGAATTGACAAATGCTGAGAAGAATATTGAAAACAGGTTCATTTCATTACCTCAAAAAGCAAGTGAAATATATGATAAGATAAGCGAACATATCAAAAATAAAGATTTTAAAAAAGCTGTTACATTATCCAAAGAAATAGAAAATGAAAACGGAAGTTTAAGATTATTTACAGCGGCAAGAATAGCAGAAACACAAAGAGATTACCATAAAGCTAAAGAAACATACAGAAAAGCTATTAAAAATGGAAATATATGGGCAGTAAATAAATTGGCTGTGATATACTATTGTCAGGGACAAGACACCAAAGCTGAAAAATATTATTTAATTGCTATTGAAAAGGGAGATAATCAGGCATTAAATAATTTAGCTTTGTTGTACAAGAATCAGAAAAAATACGCCGAAGCTGAAAAATATTATTTAATTGCTATTGAAAAGGGAGTTACTCGGGCATTAAATAATTTAGCTGTGTTGTACAAGAATCAGGAAAAATACGCTGAAGCTGAAAAATATTATTTAATTGCTATTGAAAATGGAAATATATCGGCATTATATAATTTGGCAAATATGTACAATCATCAGGAAAAATACGCCGAAGCTGAAAAATATTATTTAATTGCTATTGAAAGGGGACATAATGGGGCATTAAATAATTTGGCTTTGATGTACTATAATCAGAAAAAATACGCCGAAGCTGAAAAATATTATTTAATTGCTATTGAAAAGGGAAATAATCTGGCATTATTGAATTTGGCTTTGATGTATTATAATCAAAATAAGAACAAAGAAAAAGCAAAGCAACTAATCAGCAAATATGAAAGAGAACATATCGTTAAAATTATAGTTGAACTATGGACAGGTATTTTTAATGATGTAGAAAAGAGGGTAATAATCGCTTGTGAGGAAAAAAGAGAAGACAGTTGGTTTATAGAACATCTTTTAGTTCATCACCAAAAAAGTTTAGTAGATAAACTATTTCACCATGCAACATTTGGTAAACGGCTGCAAGAACAATACACAGCCTTGTATTATGTCAGCCAAATCCTCAACGGCAAGCAAAACGAAAACAACCTCTGGCTACGCATTCCGCCCGAATTGAAATCAACCGTGCAGGATATTCAGCAAGCAATAGAAGAGAAGCAAAAAAAGTATTATGGAAATAATTAAGATATAAAACTATCTTTTTCCGTCACAAAACTATTTTCATAGCCAACTATTTTTTATACCTTTGCTACAAAAAACAACTACCATGAATCCCTATCAAACTTTTCAACAACACCTTCTCGCTGAGCTGGATGCCATCCGCTCCGCCGGCTTGTATAAACAGGAACGTATCCTCGTATCGCCGCAGTCGGTTCATTTACGGTTAAATTCCGGACAGGAAGTGCTCAATTTTTGCGCCAACAACTACTTGGGATTGTCCGACCGGCCGGAACTGATCGAGGCCGCCCGTCAGGCAATGACCGGTCGCGGTTACGGCATGTCGTCCGTGCGGTTTATCTGCGGAACGCAAGATCTGCACAAAGATTTGGAAGCCGCTATCGCCCGTTTTTTCGGCACGGAAGATACCATTTTGTATGCTGCTTGCTTCGATGCCAACGGCGGCGTGTTCGAGCCTTTACTCGACGAGCGCGACGCGATTATTTCGGATGCCCTGAACCATGCTTCGATCATTGATGGCGTGCGTTTGTGCAAAGCGGTGCGTTACCGCTACGCTAACGCCGATATGGACGATCTGGAAAAACAATTACAAGTAGCACAAGCTCAGCGTTTTCGATTGATCGTGACGGACGGTGTTTTTTCGATGGACGGCAATGTGGCTCCTTTGAATCGAATCTATGCTTTGGCGCAACAATACAATGCGATGGTGATGGTCGATGAATCGCACTCGGCCGGCGTGGTCGGACAAACGGGACGAGGCGTGACCGAACAATTCGATCTGCGCGGAAAAATCGAAATCCTGACCGGCACGCTGGGCAAGGCTTTCGGCGGCGCCATCGGTGGATTTACTACCGGGAAGAAAGAAATTATCGACTTGCTGCGTCAGCGTTCGCGCCCCTATCTCTTTTCCAATTCGCTGCCGCCCGCTGTGGTTGGAGCCGGAATTTATACATTCCAATATTTGGAAAAATCATCGGAATTAACCAACCGCTTGCACGAAAACACCGCTTACTTTGTCGAACGGATGAAACAAGCTGGATTCGACATAAAGCCCACTCAATCTGCTATTTGCGCCGTGATGCTCTACGACGCCAAATTGTCTCAGGAAATGGCCGCCCAATTGCTGGAAGAAGGCATTTACGTGACGGGATTTTTCTATCCGGTAGTTCCGAAAGATCAGGCGCGCATCCGCGTACAACTTTCGGCCGCGCACGAAAAAGCGCAATTGGATCGTTGCATCGAAGCATTTATTAAAGTTGGTAAAACGCTCAAAATCATTCAATAAAGTATGAAAAATAT
>JAISKG010000201.1 GCA_031261015.1 Dysgonamonadaceae bacterium
CGCGTCGAATTTCAACCCGGTATCAAAGACATTGAAAAAATTGAAGAAATTCTCCTGCAACGGGAAAAATTTGAATCTATGAATACGAACAAAATCAACACTTTATTTCAGAACAAGCAGCACAATATCCTGTCGATCTATTTCACGGCAGGTTTTCCGAAATTGAATGATACGGCAACGATTATCAAGGCTTTGCAAGCGCAAGGAGTAGATATGGTCGAAGTGGGCATTCCGTTTTCCGATCCGATGGCCGACGGGCCGGTAATTCAGGAGAGCAGTACGATTGCTTTACGCAATGGGATGAATTTGTCCTTGTTGTTCAGTCAGTTGGAAGCAATTCGCGGAGAAGTTTCGATTCCGCTTATCTTAATGGGCTATCTGAATCCGGTGATGCAATACGGATTCGAGCGTTTTTGCGCCGATTGCGTGAAAGCCGGCGTGTCGGGCATGATCATTCCCGATCTTCCGTTTAAGGATTATTTGGAGGAATATAAACCGGTAGCCGATCGTTACAATCTGAAAATGATTATGTTGATTACGCCCGAAACTTCGGAGGAGCGCATCCGGCTGATTGACGCTCATACCGATGGATTTATCTACATGGTTTCTTCGGCGGCGACGACCGGCGCGCAATCCGCTTTCGATGAGCGGAAGTTGGCATATTTCCGCCGCGTGCAACAAATGAATCTGAAAAATCCCCGTTTGATTGGTTTTGGGATTTCGAATAAAGAAACATTGGCCAGCGCGTTTGCGCATGCGGCGGGAGCGATTATCGGGAGCCGGTTTATTACGTGGTTGAAGGAAGCAGAAAATTTTTCGCTTCTTGCCAAAGCAACTCCATCTCGGCCAAATTCAAATCCTTCAATTCCTTTCCTTGCTCCTTAGTCTTTTGCTCAATATAATTAAACCGATGAATAAATTTCTGATTCGTCCTCTCTAACGCATTGTCGGGATTGATTTTATATAATCGCGCGGCATTGATCAGACTGAAAAACAAATCGCCGAATTCATTTTCCATTTTTTCCTGATCCATTGCTTCGATCTCGTCCGAAAATTCGCGAATTTCTTCCTTCACTTTGTCCCAGACATCTTCGCGCTGTTCCCAATCGAAACCGGCGTTGCGGGCTTTATCTTGGATGCGGTGAGCCTTCGGAACCGACGGCAAAGAGGCAGGAACGCCGCCTAAAACCGTGTGATTGCCGTCTTTTTCCTTCAATTTGATTTGTTCCCAAAGATGCAAAACCTGTCCGGCCGTTTCCACCTGTTCCGTTCCGAAGACATGCGGATGCCGGAATATCAATTTATCACACAATGAATTACAAACATCGGCAACATCGAACTGATTCTGTTCTTCGGCAATTTTGGAATAAAAAATGATATGCAGCAACACGTCGCCCAACTCCTTACGGATGTCGGAAACATCGTTTTTGATGATGGCCTCGCACAATTCGTAAACTTCTTCAATCGTGTTGGTTCGCAAGCTTTCGTTAGTTTGTTTCCTGTCCCAGGGACATTTTTCCCGTAATTCGTCCATGATATTAAGCAAGCGACCGAAAGCTTGCATTTTTTCTTCGCGATTGTGCATCTGATTAGTATTTAACTTTTGATTTATAAGTATTTATTCCTTCCTGTAAAAATTGAATGTATTCTTCAATATCCTTTTTGTAGGCGCGCGAAAGAGCGATCGGAAATCCCTCATTATCAACTAAAACATAAAACGGTTGCGCATTGGCTCCGAATTTATGCCGTTGCAGATAACTCCATTTATCGCCGATCGTGCGCAACTTGCTCGTTTTGCCGTATTCTTCCACTTCGATCGTTTCGGGCAAAGGAGTTTTGTCATCGACATACAAAGAAATTAAAATGTATTCGTTGTCAATAAGGCTTTTAACTCGCGGGTCTGACCAAACAGAGGCTTCCATTTCGCGACAATTCACGCAACCGAATCCGGTAAAGTCAATCATCACCGGTTTGCCTTGCTTTTTGGCTTGAGCCATGCCCTCATCGTAATCGTAAAATTTCGGATGCACTTCGCCATTGTACAAGTTAAAATCCTGAGTATAAAGAGGCGGCGAAAATGCGCTGATGGCTTTCAAGGGGGCGCCCCACAATCCCGGAACCATATAGATGGCAAAAGCGAAAGAAATGATCGCTAAGAACAAGCGCGTAACGCTTACATGTTTCAAATCGCTGTCGTGCGGTAATTTAAGTTTTCCTAACAGATACAAGCCCAACAAAGCGAAAATCACGATCCACAACACCAGAAAAACTTCGCGGTCGAGGATGTGAAAACCGGTTTGGTAAGTTTGTCGCAAAGAAAAATCGGCAACCGATAAGAACTTGAGAGCCAGCGCCAATTCCAAAAAACCCAAGACAACTTTCACCGAATTGAGCCATCCGCCCGACTTGGGAAGATCGTTCAAAAACGACGGGAAAATCGCGAAAAACGCGAACGGAATCGCCAAAGCTAATCCAAAGCCGAACATACCCACAGCCGGCCCGGTGATACTTCCCATACTCACGGCTTGCACCAATAATCCGCCGATAATCGGCCCGGTACACGAAAAAGAAACCAGAACCAAAGTAAATGCCATGAAGAAAATACTCAAAATTCCGGTGGTCGATTCGGCCTTACTATCCATTTTATTTGTCCACGACGACGGCAACGTTAATTCAAATGCGCCGAAAAATGAAATGGCAAATATTACTAACAGAGCGAAAAAGACTAAATTGAAGAACGGATTTGTCGATAAACTGTTGAGCGCGCTTGCTCCGAAAGTCAAAGTAATAATCAATCCTAATACCAAGTAAATCACGATGATAGACAAGCCGTACATCAGTGCGTCGCTAATCGCTTTTTTTCGGTTGGTTTTAGATCGTTTCAGGAAGAAACTGACGGTCATCGGGATAATCGGCCAAACGCAAGGTGTTAATAATGCGATGAATCCGCCGCCGAAACACATCCAGAAGATTAACCACAGAGAGCTGGAGTTCTCAGAGGTTCCGTAATTTTGTAATTCTTCGATCACCGGCTGCCATAAATCGGAATCTGCTGCGTTATTGGCCTGCAGCGAATCGGTTGGGGCAGCGATTGGCGTTACTTCCGCAGGTGCTGTTTCTGTGACTGTTTGCTCCGTCGTTGGTGTCGTTTCCGGCGCAGCAGTTTCTTTGCTTATCGTCAAACCGGCCGGCAAATCGTTCTTGCCGAAAGAAAATTCTTCCTTCAGTGCGATGCAATTTTCGTCGTTGCACGACATATAATTAATGTATCCTTCGATCCTGAATTTTTCCGGATCGGTGATTTTCAATTTTTGAACGAAAGTCGGATTGTCTTTATACCAACTGATGTCCATGCCGAATAGATCGTCGTAAGACGTTGTTATTCCCATGGTAGTGGACATTTTACCGGATAAACCGGCGCCTTTCACGGTTTCAAAAACGAAAGAAGTTGGGATCGGTCCGCCGGAAGGCATATTCATGTCGTAGAGGTGCCAACCTTTTTCAATAGTGGCGGCGAAGACTAATTCGCCGGACGAGTTAACATATTTTTTCCACTTAACAGGCTCTTTGATCTGAGCATAGCTTGAAAATCCGAGTAGTGCGAAAAAAATAAAAAGGGTAAATCGTTTCAACATAGTCATTAATTATTTAATTTTGCAAAGATATAAAATTTAGATGCCTAAAAAAAGAAATTTATGGAATCACAAGAAAAAGTAACAAAATCCAAGAAAAAAGGCTTCTGCCTAATTGCAGTTCTGGTTCTGATCCTCGGTTTGGCTGCATTTGTCGGCATTCGCTATTATTATCCTTTCGGAGAAGGAGTTAAAACAGGTCAATTGAATTATGTCGTGTACAAGGGATATATTTTCAAGACTTACGAAGGTAAATTGATTCAGGCCGGATTCAAATCGGCCGATGGAACGACCGGCATTCAGTCCAATGAGTTTGTCTTTTCGATTTCCAATAAAGCGGTTGCCGAAAGATTGATGCTTGCCGGCGGTCAGCAAGTTGATTTGCATTATACGGAATACATGGGTGCGTTGCCGTGGCGCGGACACAGTACCTTTGTAGTCGATAGCATTATTAGTATAAAGCCTTGAGAATCGATATAATAACCGTGCTTCCCGAAATTCTGGAAAGCCCGTTGAATCATTCCATCTTGAAACGGGCGCAGGAGAAGCGTTTAGTTGAAATTCACATACATAATCTCCGGGATTATTCTTTAGATAAGCATCGCCGTGTCGATGATTATCCGTTTGGTGGTCAGGCGGGAATGGTGTTGCAATGCGAGCCGGTTGACCGGGCGATTACTGCTTTGAAAGAGCAACGCGCTTACGACGAAGTCATTTACACTTCGCCCGACGGAGAAACATTCAATCAATCCATCGCTAATCGACTTTCACTTTCGCAAAACCTGATTATTCTTTGCGGACATTACAAAGGCATTGATTACCGCATTCGCGAACATTTGATCACGCGCGAGATTTCCATTGGCGATTACGTTTTGACCGGCGGGGAATTGGCTGCCGCCGTGATGGCTGATGCCCTTGTGCGCTTGATTCCGGGCGCGATCGGCGACGAACAATCGGCGTTATCCGATTCTTTTCAAGACGGTTTGCTGGCTCCGCCCGTTTATACGCGTCCGGCGGAATATAAGGGCTGGGCAGTTCCCGAAGTTTTGCTTTCGGGACATGAGGCGAAGATCCGGGATTGGGAATTGCAGCAGTCGCTGGAACGGACGGCGAAACTGCGGCCGGATTTGACAAATAATTGATTTATCTTGAGAATAGGAGTTGAAAGGCTCGCAAAGCTTTCATTTTTCTATTGATTGAGGGGCGTTGCATGCAACGCCCCTCAATCAAATTGTATCAGATTATATTTGCTTGTAATAACCCAAATTTTCGATAGAAAATTCTTGAATAAAATCCCGAATCTTATTCACTTCAGCTTCCCCATAGGTAATATAAACTTCAGCCGAACGGCGAAATTCTTCCGGATTGCGGTTCGTATCCAACAGCAACAAATAACCTAATGTGATGTGTCCGGCGCATTCCACCAAGCGGCGCGCTTGAAAATCAATGTATTCGTTGTCTTTGGTGTCGGCGACTACAGGAACCAATTGTTCGTAGATTTCCGTCATTTTAGCCAGGCGAACTTTCAAGCCATCCAATTCGGGATGGAACGTTTCGGCTTGATATTCCTTGATTTGAGTCAGGTAAGTGCCGGTGAGGACGTGGCGGATGGCGGCTACGACTTGCAATTGCGTAGTTCCTTCGTAAATGTTGGTGATGCGTGAATCGCGGTAGATACGCTCGCAAGGATAATCTTTCATAAAGCCCGAACCACCATGCACTTGGATGCAATCGTAAGCGTTCTGATTGGCGTATTCGGTGTTCATTGCTTTGCCCAGCGGAGTGAACGCATCGGCCAATTTTTT
>JAISKG010000255.1 GCA_031261015.1 Dysgonamonadaceae bacterium
AAAAAAGAAATTGCCGGATTAGGTAAACCGGCGATTGTTGCGAATATACCAACTTTGCGCGGCATCATCCGCTTGGCTGCGGAAAATCAAATCGGTGACGGCGACCTGATTGTCATTGCTGCAAACGTCAACGGCGAAGCGGAAGTTTTAAACACATTGGAAGATATAGAAAATTATTTGGCTGCCGTAGCTCCGCAACTGCCTGAAAAAGACTGCCAATTGTTGGATAAATTAAAAGCGATGCACGTTTCCGAACGCTGGAATTTCTGGCAAAACGAGATGAAAAATTGCATCCGCTGCTACGCTTGCCGGCAAGCTTGTCCGCTGTGTTATTGCAATCAATGCACGGTCGAAATCAATCAACCGCAATGGATTCCGGTTGCTGCAAGCGTTTTGGGAAATCTGGAATGGCACCTCATGCGCGCGATGCACCTTTCGGGTCGCTGTGTCGAATGCGGGCAATGCGGCGAGGCTTGTCCCGTGAATATTCCGATTCATTTATTGCCGATTCGCCTGGCAGAAGAAATGAAAGAGTTATATGGTTCTGCAGCAGGCATGAAGCGCGACGAAAGTTGCGAAATGTCGTCCTTCAAACCCAACGACAAAGAACATTTTATTCAGTAAAATTATGGAAAAATCGCACAAAATACTTCGTAAAGAATCTTATCACAAGCTGATCCATAAATTATTGGAAAGCAAACAAATATATGCTCCCGTACAGGAAGGCGGACGGATTAATTACCGCCGCATCGCTTCTTCCAAACAGTTGACGGACGATTATATTTTACCCGAAAATTCGGTGAAATCGTTCGTCTTTCCCGCCATCGAAAAATTGTTTTCTTACACGAAAAATAAAGACGATGTAACGATCGAAAATTTGGATCCGGAAGCGATTCCTGCGAAAGTCGTGCTGGGCGTTCGTCCTTGCGATTCACTTGGGATCAAGCAATTAAGTGCTATTTTCAATTGGAGCCCCGAAGATCCGATTTTTCAAAAACGGATGGAAAAAACGACGATTATCGGCTTGGCTTGTACACGCGCTGACGCTTATTGCTTTTGCACTTCACTCGGCAGCAATCCGGGAGATGCACGAGGCAGCGATTTATTTCTAACTCCAAAGAATACAGAGGATTATATTGTAGAAATCGTGACTGCGAAAGGCGAGGCCATCGTTGCATTAGCTCCCGAATTATTTGAGGGAGTGTCGGAATCCGCCTGTACAAAATCCTTGGCCGAAGTCCCAAAATATTTCGATGATGCGCACTTGGAAGAAAAAATGAAAGCTGCTTTCGATACCTTGGTTTTCGACGAATACGCCATGCGTTGCATCGGCTGCTCAGCCTGCGCTTTTGTCTGTCCGGTGTGTGGATGCTTTGATATTCAGGATGAAACGAAAGGCGCTCGCGGTCAGCGAATGCGTTGCTGGGACAGTTGCGGAGCGAAATTATTTACCTTGCACACTTCGGGACACACTCCGCGCAGCACGCAAGGCGCACGCTGGCGGCAACGATTAATGCACAAATTCTCGTACATGCCCGAACGCTTGGAAGTGCGGGGCTGCGTAGGTTGCGGCCGTTGCTCCCGCCGTTGCCCCGTCGATATGAACATGAGCGAACAATTAACAATTATCAGCAAGTAATTATGGCAGACAATATCTATCTTCCTTATTTAATGTCGATTGAACGAATCATCGAAGAAGCCCCCGGCGTTAAAACTTTTCGATTAAAATTCAAAGATGAAGCGGAAGGCGAACGTTTTTCGTTCCGCACAGGACAATTTGCCGAATATTCGGTATTTGGCGAGGGCGAATCGACTTTTTGCATCGCTTCCCCTCATACGCGCAAAGGTTACGTGGAATGTACGTTCCGTCAGGCAGGTAGAGTGACGAGCGCTTTGTCTAACTTGGAAGAAGGTGCGACGATCGGATTTCGCGGCCCTTACGGAAATACGTTTCCGATCGACGAATGGAAAGGTAAAAATCTGGTGTTTATTGCCGGTGGAATCGCGTTGCCGCCGATGCGCAGCGTGATCTGGTCGTGCTTGGATAACCGGCAGGATTACAAAGAGATAACGATTTTTTACGGAGCGAGAACCGCCAGCGATCTGGTCTATAAATACGAGTTGGAAGAATGGGAAAACCGCCCCGATGTGAGCTTGCACTTGACGGTCGATCCGGGCGGCGAAACGCCGGAATGGAAAAACCACGTGGGATTTGTGCCGTCGATTGTAGAAAAAATGGCGCCTTCGGCTGCCGATACGATTGCGATTGTCTGCGGCCCGCCGGTCATGATCAAAAATACTTTTCCCGTGTTGAAAAAATTAGGCTTTACCGATGAGAATATTTTCACAACGCTCGAAAACAGAATGAAATGCGGTTTTGGCAAATGCGGCCGTTGCAATGTAGGAAAAACTTATGTTTGTAAAGATGGGCCGGTATTTACGGCAGCGCAATTGACGGAATTGCCGAACGAATATTAAAAGAAATTAATCTTCAAAACCAATATACTATGAACGATGAAAATAAATGCCTATTTCCTGATTATCTGATTGATATAAGTTCGCTGGCCGAATGTTTCCGCGCTTACGGGCATCATCCGTTTAATTTTTTTCTCAGCCGCTTGTTGCCGAAAGCCGATTCGGCGGCGATTTTGCTGGGAAACACGGCCAATTTTTTTATCGACGAATGGATCAATGCCGATGATACAGAAGGAGTTCAGTACGAAACTTCCCTGAAAAAATTGTTTCAAATAGCCACTTTTGAATTTACGGCTTGCGATGATTTGAAGAATCCTCGCGCGGAACACGAATTTTTCGCCGCTTGCCGGAAACATTACGAAAATATCCGTCAAACGGTGGCGCAGTGTTTTCCGCAGGCCGGCATCAACAAAAGCAAAATTATTTTGGAACCTTCGTTCATTTCCAACGTGTTGGGCTTGCAAGGACGGTTAGACATGCTTGCTTCCGACTACTCGGCGTTGATTGAATTGAAGTCGGGCAAAGCGATGGAAGATTTCCGGAGCGGCGGCCAATTTATTCACGCAGCCGCCAATCACTATATCCAAATGATTCTGTATGGGGCTATTCTGGAGCAAAATTTGCAATTGGATGCAGAGAAAATCAATTCGTATTTGCTCTATTCCAAATATCCCCTGTTGAGCAAGGAGCGTTTTTCGCGCGAATCATTGCAGGAAGCCATGCAGTTGCGGAATCAAATTGTGGAATGGGAATATGCGATTCAAAAGGAAAACAATGCCGCTTACACCCGTTCGTTTTTGGAACAAATCACAGCCGAAACCTTGAATACTCAACGACTTACCGGCGATTTTTATGAGCGTTATCTTCGTCCGCCCATCGACCGTTTTCAAATCGCTTTTGCCATTATGAACGAAACGGAAAAAACCTATTTCGCTCGTTTATATACCTTTATTACCAAAGAATTGTGGCTTTCCAAAGCAGGTGAACGCGAGTATGAAGGCGTGAAAAAACCTTCGATTTTGTGGAATGCTTCCTTTGCAGACATGCTGGTCGCCGGCGAGTTGCTCTACGATTTGAAAATCACGGATAATCAAGCGGCTGCGGAAACGCATACGATGACTTTGGAAATTCCGGAGTACAAAGATTTGTATTTGCCGAATTTCCGGCCGGGCGACGCCATTGTGCTGTATGAGCGGAATAATGAGAAGGATACGGTCGGTAATCGCCAAGTGTTTAAAGGTTCCATCGAAGTCTTGGAAGCGCAGCAGCTGAAAATTCGTTTGCGCTATCGTCAGAAAAATCCTGATGTGTGGAATGTGAATGCCCGCTACGCCGTGATGCACGACTCGATGGATACGACTTATCATGGTATGTTCAAAGGTTTAACCTGTTTTATGCAGGCGAATCGCGAACGGCGCGCCTTGCTTCTCGGTCGGCGAAAACCGGAGAAAGGCGAGGTTTTCCTGTTGGTTGGTCCTCCCGGCACCGGAAAAACCTCGCGAGCTTTGAAACAAATGGTAGAGAATGAATTACAGACTAATCGAACGAATATTTTGCTCTTGTCTTACACCAATCGCGCAGTGGACGAGATTTGTCATACGTTAAAAACGATCAGCGAGCGATTGCCTTTTATCCGAATCGGCAGCGAGTTGAATTGCGATCCCGAATTTCGTCCCTATTTGCTTGAGAATCAATTAAAATCTTGTACGAACCGAAGCGATGTCGCTTACGTGATCGAACATTGCCGCATCTTCGTCGGCACGGTCGCTTCGGTCTGGAACAAGCCCGGTTTGTTTCACCTCAAATGTTTTGATCTGGCGATTATTGATGAAGCTACGCAATTGCTGGAGCCGCAGTTATTGGGCATTTTATCGGTCTGCACGCCGGCGGGTGATCAAGCCATTAGGCGATGGGTGATGGTTGGCGATCACAAGCAGTTGCCGGCTGTCGTTTTGCAATCGCGTGAAGAAAGCCGGGTCATTGAGCCGGAATTGACGGAAATCGGACTGACTAATCTCAGCGATTCTTTATTTGAACGTTTATTTCGATCTTACCAAGCAGCCGGCATTGACTACGCATGCGATTTCCTTGTAAAACAAGGACGTATGCACCCCGAAATTGCCGCTTTTCCATCCTCGCATTTTTACGGCGGCCGGTTGGAAAGCGCCGGTTTGCCTCACCAATTGGAAATGAATTATCCTTGGCAACGATTGTGTTTTTACGACATAAAGCCTTCCGGTAATGATCTTTCCGAAAAAACGAACCGAAACGAAGCGGAAAAAGTCGTAGCGATTTGCCGCGAATTGCAAACCTATTATCAAGAGCGGGGTGAAGTATTTGATTTTCGCACTTTAGGCATCATTACGCCTTTCCGCAATCAA
>JAISKG010000054.1 GCA_031261015.1 Dysgonamonadaceae bacterium
GTCGATCTGGAAGACAAGCCGGTAATCGACGCTATTGCCGAAAATGTGAACGGAACGCAGCGGGGAACGGTTCTCTCCAAAAACGGCGTGCAAGTAAGTACGGTGGAGCACGCGTTGGCCGCCCTGTACGCTTTGGGAGTCGATAACTGCCTGATCGAAGTGAATGCGCCCGAATTTCCGATTCTGGACGGAAGCGCGATCGAATATGTGAAAGAAATTCAACGAGTCGGCATTCGGGAACAGGAAGCCGAACGCGAATATTATATTGTTAAAAACAAAATAGAAGTAAAAGATGAAGAAACCGGCGCGTCGATTGTGATTCTTCCCGACGATCAATTGGTAATCAATGTGTTGATTGCTTTTGATTCGGTGATTCTCGATAGCCAGTTTGCCACTTTGGAGCAATTGTCGGATTTTCCGGAAGCGATTGCCGCCAGTCGCACTTTTGTTTTTGTCCGTGAAATCGAACCGCTATTGGCCCATAATTTGATCAAAGGCGGCGACTTGGACAATGCAATCGTGATTTACGAACGTCAGATTACGCAAGATCGTTTCGATCAACTGGCCGATACGATGGGCGTTCCTCGCAAAGACGCTACGCAATTGGGCTACATCATGAATCAGCCTTTGATGTTTCCCAACGAGCCGGCGCGGCACAAACTGCTCGATTTGCTGGGCGACATCGCTCTGATCGGCAAACCCATTCGCGGCCGCATCATCGCCACTTGTCCGGGACATAAAATCAACAATAAATTGGCTCGCTTGATTCGTAAAGAATTGAAACTAAACGAAGTGCAAGCTCCTGTTTACAATCCGAATATTCCGCCGTTGATGGATATTAACCGCATCAAGGAATTGTTGCCACACCGTTATCCTTTTCTTTTGGTGGAAAAGATTATCGAAATCGGTGATAAACATATCGTCGGCGTGAAGAATGTTTCGGTGAACGAGCCGTTTTTCCAAGGACATTTCCCTGAAGAGCCTGTAATGCCGGGTGTTTTGCTGGTCGAATCTATGGCACAAACCGGTGGATTGCTGGTGTTGAACTCTGTGGACGAGCCGCATCGCTATTCCACTTATTTTCTTAAGATTGATGCGGTGAAATTCCGGCAAAAAGTCATTCCGGGCGATACGCTGTTGTTCCGTTTGGAAATGGTATCCGAAATTCGCCGAGGCATCGCCAATATGAAAGGCTATTGCTTTGTTGGCGAAAAATTAGCGTGCGAAGCCGAATTTATGGCGCAAATCATCAAAAATAAATAACTATTTATGAATCACTTATCCTTTATACATCCCGATGCTGTGATTGGGGAAAATGTGACAATCGGTCCCTTTGTTACGATTGATCAAAATGTTGTCATCGGCGATAATACCTTTATTTATTCCAATGCCGTGATCCTTGAAGGCGCACGCATCGGAAAAAATTGCCGGATTTTTCCCGGAGCCGTCATTTCAGGCATTCCGCAAGATTTGAAATTTCAGGGAGAAACCACGACTTGCGAGATCGGCGATAATACTACAATTCGCGAATGCGCAACAATCAACCGGGGTACGGCGGCCAAAGGACGGACAGTTATCGGAAATGACTGTCTGTTAATGGCTTACTCACATATTGCTCACGATTGTATTTTAAAAGATAACGTCATCATCGGTAACGCTTCCCAATTGGCAGGCGAAGTGGAAGTGGATGATCACGCAATTTTAAGCGGCGGATCGTTGGTTCACCAATTTTCGCGCATCGGAAAACACGTGATGATTCAAGGCGGCTCGCGCATGGGCAAAGATATTCCGCCTTATATTATTGCCGGCCGTGAACCGATTACGTATTCGGGAATTAATATTGTCGGACTGAAAAGACGAGGTTTTTCCGGCGAGCAAATCAGCGCTATTCAGGAAATCTACCGCATTGTATATCAATCGGGATTGAATGTTTCGACCGCTGTACGGCAGATCGAAGAAACGATTGCCGATTCGCCCGAAAAACAGGAAATTATCGGGTTTATTACAAGCTCGCAACGGGGAATTATCCGGGGATACTTGGAATAATTGAAAATTGAAAGTTGAAAATTGAAAACGGAAAAAACATTTCAATTCTTGATTTTCAACTTTCAATTTCCAACATTCGTTTTCAATTTTCAACTTTCAATTTAATTATGGTTTATAGATTTATCATTTTATCGGACGAAGTCGATCATTTCAGACGCGACATTACGATCGACGCCGACGCTTCTTTTTACGATTTGCACGAAGCCATTCTGGATTCGGTAGGATTCACAAAAGATCAAATGACGTCGTTCTTTATTTGCGACGACGATTGGAACAAACGCACCGAAATTACGTTGGTCGAGATGGATGCTTCGGCCGATGAAGACAATTACGTGATGGATGGCACGCATTTGAGCGATCTCTTGGAAGAAGAACGGCAAAAACTGCTTTTCGTTTTTGAATACTTGACGGAACGATGTTTCTTCATTGAACTGCGCGAAATCATGCCGGGCAAACAGCAGGCAAAAGCTGAAGTCGTTCGTTCCGAAGGCAATCCGCCGGCGCAAACCACGGTGATGGAAGAGTTTGACGTGGCTGTTCCTGCCGTGAACGCCGCTTTCGACGACGACTTTTTGTCTGACGACGAAGTGAATCTCGACGAGTACGATGAAGAAGATTTCGGCGATCTCATGGAAGGTAATCCGTTTGAAAACTACTAAAACGCTTCTTGTCCTGATCGGGCCGACCGGAGTAGGAAAGACCGAATTAAGCCTCGCTCTGGCCGAGCAGTTCGGTGCGCCCATCCTTTCCGCCGATTCCCGGCAGATGTACAAAGACTTGAAGATCGGGACGGCCGCGCCCACAGCCGACGAATTGCGGCGCGTGCAACATTATTTTGTAGGCAATCTGGCTTTGACTGATTATTACAGCGCAAGTCAATTTGAAGAAGAGGTGATGCGATTGTTGGCCGAATTGTATCAAACGCATGATATGGTTGTGATGAGCGGAGGTTCGATGTTGTATATCGACGCCGTTTGCCGAGGAATCGACGACATTCCCAGCGTGGATCCTCTCGTTCGCGACGAATTAAAAATGTTATATGAACGTCTGGGTTTGGATCCGGTCAGGCAGCAACTGAAATTACTGGATCCTGTTTTTTACCGGCAAGTCGATTTGCGAAATCCGAAACGCGTGATTCACGCTTTGGAAATTTGCCTCACGACCGGCCGGCCTTATTCCTCGTTTCGCACTCATTCTTGTAAACAACGCCCTTTCCGCATGCTGAAAATTGGTTTGCAACGCGATCGCGAAGAATTGTATGGCCGCATCAACCGGCGAGTCGATGCCATGATGGCGCAAGGATTGTTGGACGAAGCCCGGTCGCTTTATCCTTTTCGCGAATTAAATTCTTTGAATACAGTTGGTTACAAAGAATTGTTCGACTATTTCGACGGCTGTTGCGATTTGGATTTTGCCATTGAAAAAATCAAGCAAAATACGCGCATTTATTCGCGTAAACAGATGACTTGGTTTAAGAAAGATCAGGAGATTGTGTGGTTTCATCCGGAAGATATGGAGGCGATTGTCAATTATGTGAACTGTACAAAGTCATAGATAGTATGACATCTATGATAGATCTCACACCGGCAAAGAAAACAAAACCTCCAATCCGCCGTGCTTCCGGTTCTTCACGGAAACCGTGCCGCCGTGGAAAGTGACGACGTTTTTGACGATCGCCAAGCCTAAGCCCGATCCGCCGGTGTCGCGCGTGCGGCCGGCTTCGACCCGGTAAAAGCGTTCGAAGAGGCGAGCCAAATGTTTTTCGTCTTCAATCCCTGCGCCGTTGTCCGAGAAGGAGAAGTAAGCAAAATTTCCCTCGCAGTTGTATTGCGCGATTTCGATCGTTATATGTTCGCCGGCGTGGTTGATGACATTGTCGGTCAGGTTGCGGAACATCGAATACAAAAGATTTTCGTTTCCTGATACCGTTGTGTCGGGTGGAACGGTGGAATGAATCGTGATGTTTTTGACTTGCAAAGCTTCGGCCAAGTCGGATTGCACGCGATCGATGACGGCTTGCAGCCGCACGGGCTGAAATTGGAAAGTATCGGGCGTTTCGTTGAGCTTGGCGAGCAGGCTCATGTCGCGAATCAATTCCGAAAGCAAGAGGATTTGTTCGTAAGCTTTCGTGATAAATTCACGTTCCTTTTCGCGTTCAAGCGGCGTTTCAAGAATCGTTTCGAGATAGCCCCGGATGCCGGTGATCGGCGTACGCAACTCGTGAGCGATATTTCCGGTCAATTCCTGCTTCAAACGTTGATTTTTCTCCTGACGGGTGCGATCGTTCAGCACGATTTCAAAGCTCCGGTCGTCGAATACGTGGAGGTGAAGCGCAAAATATTTCCCTTGCTTGTGGATAGCAGTTTCCCAATAAGTCGTTTCCGGGGCGTTATCGAGTTTTTCGACGATGGGAGCAAGTATTTCTTCATGTAGCATTTTGGATCCTTGTAGCCGCTCCGACCAATTATCGGTCAGCCGGTCGCTAATCATGTTTAAGTATTGGAAAAACAATCCGTTGTAAAATGCAACTTTGCGATCGGACGTGAAAAAGCAAACACCTTCGGCCGAACTTTGGATGTGAAGGTGCAGTTTTTCGCGTTCGAGCTTCAGCGCAGTTTCGCTGGCCTTGAGGCGTTGGTAATCGGCAGCGATTTGCCGGCTGACGGCTCCGATTTCATTATCGGGAAAAACCGGCGGATTCACCGGAAGATCGTGATTGAGTGCGTATGAATAATCGCTTAATCGCTTGATCATCAGTCCAAAATGCTTTGCCGTGTAAGACATGAAAACGATTCCCAGCACAAATAAAACCAGCAAATAATACAGGAAAGCGCTATCGGGCTTCAACCAATGCTTTAATTGAACGTCGTAAGGCAGGGCGACCCGGATAAACCGGTTGCCGTAGCGTTTGGCATAATATAAATATTCGGTTTTTGTAGAAGCAGAAAGCCGGATGTCGCCACCCGCGCCGTGTTGCACCGCGTCTCGGATTTCGGGACGTCCTGCGTGATTTTCGATCGAAGAGAGTGAATCGAGTCGATTATCATACAATACTTTGCCATCGGAATTGATAATCGTCAACCGCAAATTGGGCGGGAAGACGTTAAGCAAACTGTCGATCGAAACTTTTAAATTTTGATGATTGTGAGCGAGCAAATAACGGTCGATAATTCCGGTATAACCGTCCAAACGTTCTTCCATCGATTCCTGCTTGTGTTTTTTCTCTCGCGGCCATTCAAATACGACTAAGCTCACCGAAAAAAGAATGAGAATGAGGCAAAACCACGCGGAGAGTTTATGTGCAAAAGAGAGTTTCATTGGCCGGTATCGTTGAAGCGGTATCCATATCCCGGCCGGCTGAGGATGAGCGAAGCGTGGTCGCCTAATTTCTTGCGCAACCGTCCGATATGCACATCGACGGTGCGTTCGGTGATATAAGGAGCATCTTTCCAGATGTGGTCGATGATTTCTTCCCGTTCGTAAATACGTTCCGGATGCGAGGCGAGCAACGTGACGATTTCAAATTCCGTGCGTGTCAACAAGATGGTTTTCCCGCCGATGATCAGTTCTTTTTTATCGTCATCGATCGTTACATCATTGAAAACAAGTTTGTTCCCAGGTTTTTCGGACAGTTCTCCGGATTTTTTTGCACTTCCCGTGCGTTTCAAGACGGCGCGAACCCGCGCAGTGACTTCCTTGATCGAAAACGGCTTGGAAATGAAATCGTCGCCGCCGACCGAAAAGCCGGTCAGCATGTCATTTTCAGTATCTTTGGCCGTCAGGAAAATGATCGGAACGGCGTTGTTGTCTTTCCGGATGACTTCAGCCATTTTGTAGCCCGACATCCCGCCCATCATCACGTCTAAAAGAATCAAAGTATGATCGGGGCGAAGTTTTTGCAAAG
>JAISKG010000082.1 GCA_031261015.1 Dysgonamonadaceae bacterium
TTTCGCTTCAGTAATAGGCACTTGCCGTTTTTCGTCCAAAATGCGGTTTTCGCGAATCTTCGCATTGACTTTTTTCTCGACTTCGCGCAATTCTTCATCCGTAAGTTTCTGGAAATGAGAGAAATCAAAACGCAATACTTCGGGAGAAACAAACGAGCCTTTTTGCTCGACATGCGTTCCCAACACTTCCCGCAAGGCTTCGTGCAGCAAGTGCGTGGCCGTGTGGTTGCTTTCCGTCGCCCGCCGCCGTTTCTCGTTGACAATCACGGTGAAAACGCCGTTGATATGTTTCGGTAATTCTTTGGTCAAGTGAACGGCCAAATTATTTTCACGTTTCGTATCAAAAATTTCGGTTTTATTTCCTTCAGGATCAATCAAAACGCCGCTGTCGCCCACTTGTCCGCCCATTTCGGCGTAGAAAGGCGTTTTATCCAAAACGATTTGGTAATATTCGGCATTTTTCTGTTTCACTTTGCGATAACGAAGGATATGAGCAATCGTGGAGATTTCGTCGTAACCGACAAATTCGGGTTCGCCTTCGCGCACAATCGTCCAGTCGCCGGTTTCTACGGCAGCGGCATTGCGGGCACGCTCTTTCTGTTTTTTCATCTCGGCATCGAAAGCCGCTTTATCGACTTCCATCGCGTGCTCACGCAAAATCAATTCGGTCAAATCCAAAGGGAAACCGTAGGTATCGTACAAAACGAAAGCATCGGCGCCGGCCAATACCTTTTTCCCGGAGGCTTTGAGTTCCTGTATTTGTTTGTCCAGCAATTTGATCCCGGTTTCCAATGTACGCAAGAACGAATCTTCTTCTTCTTTGATCACTTTTTGGATTAACTCTTGTTGCGCAATTAATTCGGGATAAGCATCGCCCATTGAATCGATCAAAGCAGGAATCAACTTGTACATAAACGCTTTCTTTTGTCCCAAGAAAGTATAGCCGTAGCGGACTGCGCGGCGCAAAATCCGGCGGATCACGTAGCCGGCTTTTGCGTTCGACGGCAATTGTCCGTCGGTGATCGAAAAAGCGATGGTGCGCACGTGGTCGGCGATCACGCGCATGGCGATATTCACTTGTTCGGGGGTGATTTCTTTTGAGTTCATATTCCTATGGTTTTAATTTTTCTATTTTATTTAATTATTTTAATTTCCCAACTTCCTGTCTTTTCATCTCCTGTGCGACAAATTTGTCCTGATTGTTTCAATTTATCCATATCTCTTAATATGGTTCGTTTGCTGACAGAAAGAATGGTTGCTATTTTTGCTGTGGAAATGTGATTGTTTTCTTTTATTAATGCCATTATTTTTGAAATTCTATCGGTGACATTATCGGTGACATCGGTGACATTATTGGTGACATTTACATCTGCATTTTCAACAAATTTAATATGCAACTCTCTGTTTTTAAGAATATTATTTTCTTTGAGAAGTAGATTTGAAAGAAAACGGACAAGATATTTATCGGTTTTATGAATATTTTGTGATAAGTCCTCGTAATTGGCCCGTACAAGGGCATTCCGGAAATACCACGAATGCTCGGCAAACAGGTCATTACTTATATTCTTAAAGCCGAGTTTGCGAAGATATTTTATCAAAAACACCGCCGTTGTTCTTGTATTTCCTTCTCCAAAAATATGAATTTGCCACAAATACGCAATAAAATGCGCTATGTGTTCTATAATTTGCTCTTTGCTTAATCCTTTGTAATTAAACGCTTTTTCCTCCTTAAAATCGTATTCAAGCGTTTTGGTTAAATAATCTGTGCTTGCATACAGTACAGTTTCGCCGTTTAAAACCCACTCCGGTTTAGTAATATTATAATCTCTTATTTTGCCTGCAAATTTATAGATGCCTGTAAATAAGCGCCTGTGAATATTCAGATATTCGGCCGGCGAAAATGAAAATGTTTTTTCCGACAAAATTTCGGCAATGCGGGCAGAAACCTTGTCGGCTTCTTCGGTGCGGTCGTTGGCATCATCTGTTTGTCGGGCCGATTGCGTTTTATAATAATTATCAATCCGGCTTTTTACTTCGTCAAAAGTAATATCGCCTTCGATGTTTTGCTTTGCCGTTTCAATCAGATACGCCGACGGTTTCAGTCCATCGACTTGCTGCAAGCCGATAGCCGTTTGCCAGATAAGCCCTTTTTCTTTTTTGTCCGGCTCGCCCTGTCTTATATATTCTTCAAAATCGTTCACCGTTCAAACCGTATATTCATATCCCGTAATCTTCTCAATTTCCTTTATTATCGGCGTAAAAACATCAGTATCATAATTCGACTTTTTGCCCTGCACTGCCATACAAAGCCGCTCAAAGCCCATTCCCGTGTCAATCACTTTGTTGGGCAGCGGCTCTAATGTGCCGTCGGCTTTGCGGTTGTACTGCATAAAAACGTTGTTCCAAATCTCAATCACAAGCGGATTATCTTTATTGACAAGCGTTTTGCCGTCAATCGCGGCGCGTTCTTCGTCAGAACGCAGATCGATGTGGATTTCCGAGCAGGGTCCGCAGGGACCGGTGTCGCCCATTTCCCAGAAATTATCTTTTTTGTTGCCATTCAAGATGCGGTCTTTCGGCACAAATTTTTCCCAAATAGCAGCGGCCTCGTCATCGCGCATCAGTCCTTCCTTTTCAGATCCTTCAAACACGGTAACGTAGAAACGGCCTTTGTCTAACTTCAACACCTCAGTAAGATATTCCCACGCCCACGCGATGGCTTCGGCTTTGAAATAGTCGCCGAACGACCAGTTACCGAGCATTTCAAACATGGTGTGATGGTAAGTGTCGTGTCCGACTTCTTCCAAATCATTGTGTTTTCCGCTCACTCTTAAACATTTCTGTGAATCGGCCACTCGCGGATATTGAATAGGGACATTGCCCAGAATGATATCTTTGAACTGGTTCATTCCGGCGTTGGTAAACATCAAAGTCGGATCGTCCTTAATCACCATCGGCGCCGACGGAACAATTTTATGATTTTTACTCTCAAAATAATCTTTAAACGATTGACGAATTTCTTTAGCAGTCATAATTCCTAATTTTTCTAAAACAATTTGCAAAAATACGACAAATTACTTACTTTTGTTGTAAATTGAATGAAGTTTCCCTTGTTATGAGCAATATTTTTTATCAATACAATCCTCAAACATTAAATTACGAACGCGTTTATCCCACACGTAGGCAGCGACTTTGGGCGATTTGCCGCCAGTTGTTGATCGGCATAGTGATCGGCGGCGCGATCTTTGGTGTGGTGAATTATGCCTTCGACTCGCCCAGCGAAGCGCAGTTAAAAAAAGAAAATAAACTGTTGCTGACTCAGTACCAAGTTTTATCCAAACGCTTGAATAAAAACCTGAAAGTCTTGGAAGATTTGCAAAATCGCGACAATGATTTGTATCGCGTGCTTTTCAATGCCGAACCGATTCCGGAATCAATTCGCCATCCGGGCATTGGCGGCACCGACCGTTATGAATCGTTGCTCAGTCTTTCGCATTCGAATTTGGTGATCGAAACGACCCGAAAATTGGACATAATGTCCAGAGAATTGTACGTTCAATCCAATTCTTATGACGAATTGGCGCAATTGGTGAAAACCAAAGAAGAGCGCATCAAGCACATTCCCACTATGATGCCTTTGAAAGATAAAGACTTAAAACGAATTGCCTCCGGGTTCGGTATGCGTTTGCACCCAATCTACGGTTCGATGCGAATGCACACAGGCTTGGATATGAACGGCGAAATCGGCACTCCGATCTACGCCACCGGCGACGGCATCGTTGTTTCCTGCGGATACGACGGCGGTTACGGAAATTGTGTCCTGATTGATCACGGTTTCGGATACAAAACCCGCTACGGACATTGCAAAGACTTGCTCGTGAGAGCAGGGCAAAAAGTCAGCCGCGGTGATAAAATCGCAACCATCGGAATGACCGGCGCCACTACCGGCCCGCACCTTCATTACGAAGTTTTGTTGAAAGACCATCCGGACAATCCGGCGAAGTATTTCTTTATGGATTTGAATCCGCAGGAGTATGAGCAGGCGTTGTATTTGTCTGAGAATCAATGAAAATTATTCCTGAAAATGACGGAATTTACTTTTAGGAACAGAGGCTGGCTCAAAAAGTCCGGTTTCGTCATTGCGAACCGTTAGGTGAAGCAATCCAGCATATTGGTTTTCAATGGATTGCTTCGGGCTTCGCCCTCGCAATGACGTGCAAAACACTCTTTTTGAGACAGCCTCCTTGTCATACTGTGCGCTACATTTGATTGTTAAGCTTTTATATTCGGCAATTCCAATCCGAGTCCTTTTTTCTTATCAACACTTTTGAGGATAAAGCCCAAAATCAGCGCAGCAACGCCCAAGCAGGCAAGCATGATAAGCGGATTGGTATAGTTGTACGAAGTGGCTGCAACTTCGGGAGTAATTATTCCGTCTTTGAGTTGCTGTACAACTTCGGGGTTTGATGCGTCTAATATTTTGCCAATCAGCAGCGGGAACAGCCACAAACCGATATTCTGTATCCAGAAAATCAGCGCGTATGCCGAGCCGATAACTTTGCTGTCAACTAATTTTGGAACGCTTGGCCACAAACTTGCAGGCACGAGCGAGAACGACGCGCCGAGAACAAGAATGGTGATGTACGCCACTATCACGCCGCCGTCGCTACCTTTGAATAAGGGCAAAATAAATGCAAATGTTAAGTGACAAGCAATCAGCAAAATAGAACCAATCATCAGCATTGATGCCGCTTTGCCTTTGGTATCGACATATTTACCCAAAATCGGCGTAATGCCTACCGCAAGCAGTGGAAATACTGCAAAAATCGTTTCTGCACTCTGACGTATATAGCCAATATAACAGAATAAAATCAGGCATATAACCGAAGCGCAAAGCAATGCAATTTTTTTCGTTCCTTTGCTGAAATTGCTTGCAAAAGCCGTAGCCGCCACAATTAGCATTACAGCATATTGTATCAGCGTAACTTGCGTTGATGCCAAAAACGAACCTTCGGGAACTTTGGTAAGTGTCAAATTGCATTGCAACATATTTACCGCGTATTTTTGGAATGGGAAAATTGCCGAATAATACAGCACGCAAAGCAATGCCACAAGCCAAAAGCCCCAACTCGATAAAATGCCTTTCAAATCGCGCAGGCGGAACGGGTCGTCTTTTTCCTCCGCCTCACCTGTCTGCACATCAAGTTTTTTGTCCATAAAGAAATAGGCGACAAACATTATCAGCGCAATCATCAGCAAAACAACGCCAAAAGCCACCGAGCGCGAAACATCAACATGTCCGCCGAGTTTGGCAAACACAGGCGAAAAAATCATACAGGTAGCCACACCCAAACGTGCCAGCGCCATTTCCGATCCCATTGCCATGGCCATTTCTCTGCCTTTAAACCATTTTACGATGCCTCGCGAAACGGTAATTCCCGCCATTTCCACACCGCAACCGAAAATCATAAAGCCCACAGAGGCAAATTTTGCAGAGGCGGGCATTCCTTTATAAAAAGGCGAAATGCCGAGTTCGTCAAAAATCGGAATGTAGTTCAAATGATTGTCGAACCAGGTTGCTAAACTTGTAGCCGAAAACGCTTCCGTGACCGCATACCAGTTGATAGATGCGCCAACGAGCATTACTACGCCCGATAAAATGGCGGTAAAACGCACACCCATTTTGTCGAGAATAATACCTGCAAAAATCAAGAAGAAAATGAAAACATTGAGAAATGTTTCCGAACCTTGCATGGTGCCGAAAGCGGTGGAGTCCCAGCCGCGTGTTGATTGCATCAAATCTTTGATGGGAGAAAGAATGTCCATAAAAATATACGAACAAAACATAGCAAATGCTAAAAACACTAAGGCTGTCCAACGAACAGCCGCTTTGTCTCTCAATAAAGTAATTGTTTCTGACATAATTTTTAGTTATTAAAATTAAATTATGAATTAATTGATTTCATTCAATGCTTCCGCCACCACAAACGTGCTTCCGCCCACAAAGATAAAGTCTTTTTCGCTTGCATTTTGCTTGGCGGATGAAAAAGCCGCTTCGACCGTCGGAAAAATTTCTCCTTGTAATCCGAATTTTCGGGCTTGTTCGGCTAATGAATCCGCTTTTAAAGCTCTTGGAATCGAAGCGTTTGTAAAATAATACCGCGCCTCTTTCGGCAATAAAGCCAATACCGAAGAAATATCTTTATCATTCACCATTCCGAAAACGATATGCAAGCGATCGTAATGCTCAGCTTGTAATTGCTTGATAATGTATGAAATACCTCCAACGTTATGTCCCGTATCCAGCACAATTTTCGGACGATATTGGATAATTTGCCAACGTCCGAGCAAGCCGGTATTTTCGACGACGTAACGGAAACCTTTGTAAACCGCCTTGGGGGGAATTGAAAATGGAAAATGGAAAATGGAAAGTGGGAGGGTTTGGAGAATTTGAATGGCGCACAAAACGGTAGCGGCATTTTTTTCTTGGGCGTAGCCGCCTAATTCGCAGATTAGTTCCGGGTATTTGTGGGTGTCGAATTCCCAGTAGCCGGAAGGTAGCAGTTTCGCTGAGAGAATTGGGTTTCGCTCTTGGGCAAAAACTTTAAAGTCCTTAAGGTCTTTAAAGAAATTGAGCACCTCCCCCTCAGCCTCACCAACGACAACCGGAACGCCGGCCTTAATAATGCCCGCCTTCTCGCGAGCAATTTCCACTAAAGTATTGCCCAGCAAATTAGTATGATCAAAGCTGATGTTGGTAATAATGCTCAGCACCGGCATAATCACATTCGTACAGTCCAGCCGGCCGCCTAAACCGGTTTCGATCACGGCTACATCTACCCGCTCTTTTTCAAAATAGGCAAAAGCCATTCCGGTAGTAAGTTCAAAAAAAGACGGTTGCAAGGACTCAAAGAAAGATTTGTGCTCGGTGATGAAATTCGCAACAAACGTTTGGTCGATCATTTCGCCATTAATTTTGATTCTTTCCCGGAAATCCAGCAAATGCGGCGAAGTGTAAAGTCCTACACGATAGCCTGCTTCCTGCAAAATCGAAGCTAAGAGATGCGAAACGGAGCCTTTGCCGTTGGTTCCTGCGACATGAATCGTCCGGTATTTTTGATGCGGATGATTCAAATGAGCATCGATGCAAAACGAATTTTCCATGCCTTCCTTGTAGGCTGCGCTGCCCTGCCGGTGAAACATCGGCACGCTGCTGTATAAATAGTCGATCGCTTCTTCGTAAGTCATAAAGTGATATTGAGGATGTCGTCCAAAACTGCGACGGCTTTTACCACCGTATCCATGCCGCTGATGGCGACCGAACGCTTGCCGTTGATTTCGCGCAGTTGCACATAGCGATATTGCGTGGAAACATAACGCAAGAGCTTGTCGAACGCTTCGCTCTGATAATAAGTTGATTCCTGATCTTTCATCAAATGTAGAATCATCTTCCCGACCTTCAAGGTGATGCGCTCAATACCTAATTTTTTCGCACGATGGCGCAACAACACAATCCGGATCAATTCTTCGGCTTCCCAGGGAATTTGGCCGAAACGGTCGATCAAGCGCGCGCGGAACGGCTCAATTTGCTCGTCTTCTTCCATGGAATCCATTTCCTTGTACAACAGAATCCGTTCGGAATCGTTGGGGACATAATCGGGCGGAAAAAACAACTCCAAATCGCTGTCAACACTCGTGTCAAGCACATATTTTTCGCCTGTATCAATGTCCTGATCATTTTTGTAAAGATCAGTAAACATTTCGTTTCGCAATTCTTGTACCGCCGAAAGCAACACATTTTGATAAGCTTCGTAGCCCATATTCGAAATAAATCCACTTTGCTC